>JBBJOX010000001.1:0-12830 GCA_037724245.1 Thermomicrobiales bacterium
CCCCGGCCAGCAACCCAAACAGCAAATCCGGCAACTGACTGGCAAACACGATCGACTCCGTCAATGGCTCAATTGAGGCAGGTATGGATAGAGCCTGCTGGATCGCTGACTGACCGCGATCAAAACGCCAAACCTCAAATCCTGAATGGCAAACTGCGGAAATGCCTGCCCACTCGTTCAGCTATCTTCGCCCAGCCAGACCCGATACACTCAGGAACATCGTTCAAACGTTGCATCTAACAATCGGAGCTAAACATGTCTTTTCCCGATCACATTCAGAACGCCCTCGAAACCGATTGCGTCATCGATATCACCACTATCGGGCGCAGCTCCGGCACTCCACGCCGGATCGAGACCTGGTTCTATCGCGTCGGCGACCGCTATTATCTGACCGGCAGTCCCGGCAAGCGCGACTGGCTCGCCAACCTCAAGGCCAATCCCGCCTTCACCTTCCATCTCAAGAAGACCACGACCGCCGATCTCGCCGCGACCGCGACCGTCATCTCCGACGGAACCACCCGCCGTGAGATCATGTCCCCCGTCCTCGACATCGTCGGCCGCCCCCAATCCGACCTCGACACCTGGGTCGCCTCCGCACCCTTGGCCGAAATCACCTTTACCAATTCCTGAACCCCGCTAACGCGCACTTATATATTCGTAGGGGAGTCGTTTATCGGCTCCCGCAGAATCCACAACTCCCCCACCTGTAACGCTCTTGCACCGTCATCCTGAATCCATCGGCTGGACACGCCACGCCATCGAGACACAACCAGTCGATGAATGGAGGACTCGTGACCCATGAGCTGCGCGCCGTGGAGTAACCCTTCGACAACCTGGGATCACGGCACCTTGTACCGCCCCCCCAAACTCGTCGAAGGACCTACCGGGACCACTGATACCTGGAGTTCCAGACAAGGCAACCTGTCCCGAACCTAGGTCGTCTTATTATTCCGATTGCGGAACCACTGAATCGCCTTGCCAACAACGAAACCCTGAATGATGCGTCTGACAACAATCATGATGCTCTCCAATTCGATCGACCAAACGTGGTACACCTATCAGTATCACCGATTCGCGCCAATCCAACCGCTAATCCTCCTTCGCCCCGCTATCCCCCTTCACTGTCATCAATGGTCGCAACACGTGAAGCACCTCGATCAGATCGAGCTGCCGTCCCACCACCTCATCGATCGATTTGTACGCTCCTGGTGCCTCATCGATGTACGATTTCGACGCCTTCGAGAACGTTCCCGCCAGCGATGCCACGAACTCCGCCTCCGAAATCCTCTGCTTCGCCTGCTTCCGACCCATGCGCCGACCCGCCCCGTGCGAACACGACTGCAGACTCGCCTCGTTCCCGCGACCGCGGACGATGAAACTCGAACTCCCCATGCTCCCTGGAATGATCCCGATCTCACCATCCCGGGCACTCGTCGCACCCTTGCGATGGACCATCAGCTCCGCATCACCGTGAACTTCCAGGTTCGCGAAGTTGTGATGAATGTTGATCATCCCCGTCAGCGATTCTCCGGCCGTGTGATCGACCGACGGCAGCAACCTGTGCAGAGCCTGGAGCAAGGAAGACATCATCTGTTTCCGACTCGCCAGTGCGAAATCCGTCGCCCACGTCATGTCGTGCAGATAGTCCTGACCCAGCTCGTCATTCAGCGGCAACGAGGCGAGATCCCGCCCCGCTGCCAGACCGCGCGCCGACGAGTTCGCGAACGCCAGCTCGTTGTGGAACCCGGCAATTTTCAGACCCGTCGCCCGACTCCCTGAATGCACCATCAGCCAAATCTGGCCGTCCTGATCCACCTGCGCTTCGAGAAAGTGATTGCCACCACTCAGCGTTCCCAGTTGCACCGCCGCCCGATCCCGCACCAGATGCTGCAACGGACCAGCCCGCAACGTCCGCTCGAGGTCACCCAGTTCCTGCTGCTGCTTGTGCCACGAGAATCCGGTCGGCACATCGCGCGAAACCTGTCCGCCCCAGGCCCGCCAGAATCCCCGATCCATCCGTTCCGGATCGAACTGGATTCCCGTCGGCAACGCGCACATCCCGCATCCGATATCGACACCAACTGCGTTCGGCAGTACCGTGTTGACCGTCGGAAACACACTGCCGATCGTCACCCCGTAGCCAACATGACAATCCGGCATCACCGCCATCACCGGACCCACCTCTGGATGCCGCGCGGCCGTAATGATCTGCTCCATCGCTCCCGGTTCGATCTCACGTTCCGGCAACCAGGAATGAACCACCGCCTGCGCATCCGGAAATTCCAGAACCGTATGCATGAACTCCTCCTTTCCGCAAAACTCCGCGGAAGTACCATCGTGGTACCCATCAGCCGATCGATACCAACCTGCCAGAAAACCAAAAGTAAACGCCCCGGTCTGCGACGTTGGTAACGTCGCAGACCGGGGCGTTCCCCACCTGCAATCGTTATCCGTGCTCCGTAATCCGGTACGCGCAGACATGCGCCCCATTCAACCGATGCGCGATTCGCTCGACATCCGCATGCGGCATCGATCGCACCAGAAAATCGAGCTCGCTGCTGCAGGCATGCTGATACCGCATCGCCACACTCAGCACCGCACAGTTATGCTCGGTAATCACGAACGACCCATCCTCGTCCTCACGGAAATCGGCGAGATACCCGTCCTCGTCCAGAATCTCGGCCAGCACCCGAACCTGATCCGCAAATGGCAAACCGACCATCCGCCGTTGCGCCCCTTCCAGACGCCGCTGCCCGCGCTTCGCGAAAATCCGCTCCAGCATCAGCGGATCCTCATCCTGCACATACGAGAGCAACTCCGTCGTCAGCGCCCCGTAGTGCCGCGGGAACAATGCATCGCCAGTTGCCGAAAGTTCATACCAGTGCCGCGGCCGTCCTGGACCCGTCCGCTCCAGCCGATGCGCAATCAGCCCGTCCTGCTCCAGCGCCGTCAGATGCTGACGCGCTCCACTCAGCGTGATTCCGATTTCTTCGGCCAATCGATCCACCCCGGCACTTCCATCCCGCTTCAGAATGCGCAACATCACCTGTCGCGTTTCCGGCAGTGCCGAAAGCGCGGCTTGGGCACGAGTTTGCTCGGCCTGTTCCGTCAGCCGAATCTCTTCCTGCGTCGCGTGACTCGTCCGGCTCGTCGCCGGCACCGACGCTGCTATGAGTTGTGATCGATCCGACATCTCGACGTCCCTGACTGGCGATTCATCATTTGAAGTGAGCCTGAACATAACGGCCTCAGATCGCTGAGTATACCCAAAACGCTGGTGATAACTAAATAAAAACAGATATTACTTGCTTTAAAGATCACCGTTTGCTACCGTAGTCGCTGACCAGCCAGCAGCGATCGGGAAAATCCCGAACGCGAAAGACGAAAGGATCAGCCAGTGGACAGGCGCGAATGGACCCATGTCGTCGATTCCGATGAGCGCCGCCGTTCCGCGGATCGGTCACGCCGGATCGACCAAGCGCGCCGTGCACGCTGCGAGCGCGATGGGTGTCATCCCGTCTGCGAACGCATCAGTCGAACCGTGCTACTGTTGGCTGTCCGTTTTCATCATTGGGCTACCCCGCCAGCGCGACACCGCAGTCAAACGCCGCCGACACCTCCGACCATTCGAAACACCTCACGGCTGGACCTGATCACGTGACCGTCATCGAAGAACCTCCCGTCAGCATCCTCGCCCAGCCGGATCCTGAACCCGCACCAGACGAACCGGCCAGCGCCCTCGGTGCCCTCCGCAACGTCCTCTTCCGGCAATATGTCTCCACCCTTGCCTTTTCGATGACCGGCATGTGGGTGCGCATCACCGCCCTCGGCTACCTCGTCTACGATCTGACCGGCGATCCCTTCAAACTCGGCCTGATGAGCTTCGCCCAGGCTGTCCCCGAACTCGTGGCTGGTCCGCTGGCCGGGGCGTATCTCGACCGGATCGATCGGCGCAAGGTCCTGCTCGTCACCCAGTCGATATTCATCGTCTCGATGATCGCCATCCTCATCCTGCTGCTCACCGGCAACGTTCAGTACTGGCACCTCATCGTCGCCGGCGTGCTCATCGGCACCGTCGCTGGATTCGATTGGCCAGCTCGCCTCTCCGTCGTCCCCGCTCTCGTCAAACGATCCGAACTCCAGAGCGCGGTCGCTCTCAACTCCGCCGCCTTCAACGGAGCACGCATTACCGGCCCCACCATCGCCGGCTGGCTGATTTCCGGATTCGGTGTCGCCTGGTGCTACGCCTACAGTGCGGTCGCCTCGCTCCCGTTCATCTGGACCGTCTACCGGACGAAGGAAATCGGCGCCCGCGAAATTGCCAAACCAACCGTCGGCGCCTTCGCCACCCTGATCGAAGGCTACCGCTACATCTGGCGACACAAAACCATCCGCAGCCTGCTCTCGGTCGATATCGTGCCAATTGCTCTTGGCATGAGTTATGTCACCATGGCACCGGCTTTCGTCAGCGATGTGCTCGATCTCGGAGGCGGTGGGCTCGGGCTTTTGCTGGCTGCAAACGGTGTCGGATCACTTGCCGGCACCCTCGCCGTCGCCGCACTCAGTGGCTATCGCCATCGTGGACTTTTCGTCATCATTGGCGTCGCCGCCTTCGGCATCCTAATGATGCTCTTCGCCGGCACCAGTTCACTCATCTTTTCCCTGCCGGCCATTGCCATGCTCGGGCTCGTTATTGCACTCTATGGAACAATGAACGACACGCTGATTCAGACATCGGTCGACGATGCCTATCGCGGTCGGGTCATGGCAGCCTATTCCATGTTCTGGGGACTCACTCCCATCGGTGGCCTCTTTGCCGGGTGGCTCGCCGACATCTGGAGTGTCCAGTGGGCCCTCGCAATCAACGGGCTGCTCGTACTCTGCTACGTCCCGTATCTCTGGTTCGGGACACCCATCCGCCATGTCAAATAACACCGGGAACGAGGACCACGGCATGAATCAGCCGCACGAAAGCAAACCGTCGAATCCTGCCACCATCACCGCCAGCGAAATCATCCACAACGAACCCGCCTACAACATCTTTGGCGAAGGCGGTCTTGATCTCAAGGCCCTCGCCCGGGATCTCGGTCGGCCCGTCCGCATTCTCGGCATCGGTGGCACCACCAGCGAGAAATCATGGAGCCTCGTTCCGCTTCAGGCCGCACTCGATCGGTCCCGCGAAGCCGGTGCCGAAACCGAACTCGCCTCCGTCTACCAACTCGATCTCCCCATGTTCCGAACCGACTGGCGGCTGGAAGACTACCCGCCCAAACTCGCCTGGCTGATCGACGAAGTACGCAAGGCCGATGGCCTGATTCTCTGCTCCCCCACCTACCACGGTACGATCTCCGGTGCCCTCAAGAACGTGCTCGACGCCCTCATCTTCCTTGCCTGGGATACACCCCCCTATCTCGGTGGCAAGCCAGTTGCAGTCATGGCCTACGGTGGCATGACATCGATGGGCGTCCTTCATGCCCTGACCACCTGCGTCCGAGGACTCAAGGGCATTACCGTGCCAACGCACGTCTCGGTTCCCGAACGCGCGATCGATCGCGATACCGTCACCATCGTCGACGAACGTATCAGCGACCGGATCGACCATATGGTCGGCGAACTCCTCTCTTTCGCGGCCCGGTTACGCATCCCGCATCGAGTGGCCGAACCGCCGAAACCGACATCGACACACCGCAACCATCTGCTCTGATTCAGCACCGGAATGTGCGGGTACTCACCGCCACCAGCTATCGACGAAAAGGAACTCCCAATGACCAATACGCCATTCCATTTGGTCGGCATCGGTGGTGCCAACCGGGAGGGTTCGAATACCTTGCTCGTCCTCAGGCATCTGCTCAGGCTCGCCGAATCCAAAGGCGCCACCACCGATCTGATCGACGTGCACACGGTCAGACTACCGGTCTACGAACCGGAAGTTCCGCGAGAACAGCAACCTCAGGCATTGCTCGATCTTCTGCCCATCCTCCAGCGGGCCGATGGCTTCATCCTCGCCTCACCCACCTATCACGGGACCGTCAGCGGTGGCGTCAAGAACCTGCTCGATTCCATAGATCTCTTCGGTAGCGACGAACGCGGCTCCTTCGCTGGTCGCCCGGTCGGGGTCGCCGCCTATGGTGGTCCCGGTGCCATCAACACACTCAACGCCCTGCATCACAGTGCCCGCGGTCTCAGCGGCTTTGTCGTTCCCACCGTGTTCACCGTGGGCTGGGGCGGCGTCACCACCAGTGCCGAATTCCCTGACGATGCCACCCGCGAACGCGCCGCCACCCTGATCGACGAAATCCTCAGCCTCGCCTCCATGCAACGCCTTGCTCTCGCCCAATCACAGGCCGCCGCCAACTGAACCAGATTCGTCACCATCCGCCGCCGCCATCACGCATCATCAGGAGACACAACAATCCATGGACGCATTGGAAGCACCAGTTCGACTACTCGGCATCGGCGGCAGTAGCCGTGCCACCTCGATCACCCGAAACGTCCTCGCCGATGTCCTCGAAATTGCCTACGGTCTCGGTGCCGAAATCGACCTCGCCAGCGTCCACGATCTCGACCTCCCCGTCTACAACGAAGACATCGACTTCGCAGACCAGCCCGAAGCTCTTCACACCCTGCTCGAAAAAATGAAATGGGCCAACGGCTTCGTCATCGCATCACCCACCTACCATTCCTCGATCGGTGGCGGCATCAAGAACGTGCTCGATGCCCTGCACATCCTGCATGGTGCCGACAATACCTACTTCGATGTTCGCCCGGTCGGTCTCATCGCCTACGGTGGGCCCAGCTCCATCAACTCCATCAACGCACTCCTCCACACCACCCGTGGCATGCGTGGTCTCGTCGTCCCCACCTCGCTAACCGTTTCCCGAACCCAACTTGATGAGACCCGCACCACCGTCACCGACGAACCAACCCGCAACCGTGCCACCAGCCTCATCACCGAAGTCCTCACCCTCGCCAAACTCCAGACCGCCGCCAAAGTCGATCTCTAGAATTGCCTGTCTTACCAACACCACCGATGGAGCCGCTAATCGGCCCATGGTGAGTCACGGAACCTCCAGACTCCCACCGCAACAAAACGGTCGTCATTTTGAGCGCAGCGAAGAATCCCCCGGCGAAGCCGCTCGCTAAAAACGTCGTCATCCGTAACCCTGGAACGAATCGAAATCATCAACCGGAGCCCCACCATGACCACGCCAACACCCGCCATCCGACCCATCGGCATGCACGAGTTCGTGCTCGAAGTCGCCGACCTCGACGCCGCCGCGTCCTTCTACAGCGATGTCATCGGCCTCCGCGAAGTCGCCCGCTGGACCGGTGAACGCAAGGCCGTCTGGTTCGATACCGGAGACACCGTCGCCCTCGGACTCTGGCCCCGTGAAACCGGCGGCGAGCATGCCATCCACAACGGACGCGGCGGCACCCACGTCCACTTCGCCCTCCGCGTCCCGACCGACGCCCTCGCCACCGTTGAAACCCGCCTCATGGATCTCGGCTTCGACACCACCCACACCGATTTCGACGACGGCAACACCTCCGTCTACGTGAACGACCCCGACGGCAACTGCGTCGAACTCATGGCCGCCCTCGTCGACTGGGAAGACAAACCCCTCCCCACCCGGATGTCCTGATCCAGATGCCGCCTCTATCCTTCGGGAGTCCTTCATGGGCTCCCGAAGGTGACCCACCAACCAGCTTCCGCTACTTCCATCCATTCACGTCACTACGTGGTCGCATATGGTTCCACGACCATGCGAATTTCCTCACCTCGTTCCGCCTCCACCGTATCCAATTCATAATTTCGCTGCAGATTCATCCAGTATTGCGGTGACGTGCCTTGCCAGACCGAAAGTCGGAGTGCAGTATCAGCGGAAATTCCACGCCGACCCCGGATAATCTCCGAAAGTCTGTTCTGTGGAATGTGCAACGCCTTCGCCAACTGATTGGCAGAAAGCCCAACATCTTCAAGATCCATCGTGATCTGAATTCCAGGGTGAATAGGGAGCTTGCTCATTGAATCGTTCCTCGTTCTCGAGTGCATCGGTCGACGTTCTCCGGTGCAGTGGTTGAGGTCAGTAAGTCTCCGGCTGCGATTTCCAAACGTTCAAATGAAGAAGCGTTTTCCTGAGTGCAAATCCCACCCCATCCAACCCGAACCACCCATCCCTTTGCTATCCTGTTTCCCACTCAGGGAAGGCACCCGCCACGTGGCATTCCGGGATCGATTCCAATCCAGAACTCTTGACGCCGCCTGGTCCCAGGCCATCGTCCTTTCCCTCACCGAAACCGTCTCCTGGGGCATCCTCTACTATGCCTTCGTCGCCCTCCTCGTCCCCATGCGCAACGACCTCGGCTGGTCCGAAGCCACCCTGACCCTTGCCTATTCGATCGGCATCCTCGTCTCCGGACTTGCCGCGCCACTGGTCGGTCTCTGGCTCGATAACCACAGTCCTCGCAATCTCATGATCACCGGATCCCTGCTCGCCTCAATCCTCGTCTTCGCCTGGTCCCGCGTCGACAATCAGTTCATCTACATCCTGATCTGGATCGGCCTCGGCCTCGCGATGAGCATGACCCTCTACGAACCAGCGTTCGTCACCGTCACCCGCTGGTTCGCCCAGGATCGCGCCAAACCGCTACTTGCGATCACCATCTTTGCCGGATTCGCCAGCACCATCTTCCTGCCACTGACGACCGCGCTCGAATCCGGTTACGGCTGGCGCTCGACCGTCCAGATCCTCGCCATCCTCATTCTTGTCCTCGCCTTCCTCCCTCATCTTCTCTTCCTCCGAAATCCTCCACCACGCCCCGCACCAAAACCAACGACCAGCGCATCCCCCAACGCCCACGATGGACTCCCCCTCCGCAGCGCACTTCGAAACAGCAATTTCTGGCGCATGACCACCGGTTTCGGACTCCAGTCGTTCGCATCCACCGCCGTCGCCGCGTTCATGATTGCCTACCTCCTGGAACGCGGAGACGGTGCCGGATTCGCCGCCGCGGCCGCCGGTGGCATCGGCGCAGCTCAGGTCGTCGCCCGCATCTTCACCACCATCTTCGGACGCCGCTATTCCCAGATCGTCCTCGCCGCAATGATGCTCGCCCTGCAAACACTCGCCGTCCTCGTCCTCTTGCTCTGGCAAGACAAGATCGGCGTCGCAATCGCCGTCCTCTTGCTCGGAGCCGGTCGCGGCGCATTGACCCTGATTCGGCCGATTCTGCTCGCCGATACCTTCGGCCTCCGCTACTTCGCCTCGATCAGCGGCGCCCAAAGCTCGATCCTCTCCGCCTGCGGCGCGATTGCCCCGGTCTCGGTCGGCATCGCCTATGGCATCCTCGCCAGCTACGAACCGATCATGTGGACAATGGCCGCGCTCTCACTGACCTCCGCCATCGCGCTTTTCAGCGCCCGCGCACCATCACCTTCGATCTCGTCGTGATCTCCATGTCGATTCCCGCTCCACCCGATCGTCAGGTTCATGGCATCCGCAAACGAAGCCGCGCCGACTCACGAAAGGAATCATCATGCCGCCAGTTTTCAAAGGCGTCTTCCCGGTCGTCACTGTTGTCGATATCGCGAAATCCGTCGAGTTCTACAAACACGCGTTGGGCTTCGTATCCACCTTCCGCTGGCCAGCTGATGAATCCGCAGACCCGGAGTTCGTCACCCTCGCCCTCGAAAACCGCGAGATCGGCATCGGCAACGTCGAGGCGGGAGCAACGCCATCATTCAGCAACGTCGAACTCTGCCTCGAAGTCGAGGATATGAGCGCCGCCTGGACCTGGCTGATCGATCACGGCGCCACCGAAGTCCAGCCACCAACCGCGCAACCCTGGGGCGAAACCAACGCCTACATCGCCGACCCCGACGGACTCAAAATCCACATCTACTGCAAGAACCACAGCTGATTCACCCGCACCAGTTGCCGAACTCACGTCGCGCGGCTATCGTCTCCGGAGAAACATCATCCGCCGAAAGGAAAACTCCGTGAGCGAAGTCACCTCGAACGCTGTTGTCCTCGTTCAGTCATGGTTGCATCCCGATCGACTCGCACCACTCGGCGATGCCACCCTCATCGTTCCCGAATCGATCGACTCGCCCTACCTCACCAACGCCGACGCGATCCGCCTCGGCTTCGAAGTCACCGTCATCATCAATCACGGGAACCTGCCGATCGACAAAGCACTGATCGAGGCAATGCCCAGGCTCCGCATCGTCGCCAACATGGCCCGCGGCTTCGATAACCTCGATCTCGAAACCATGACCAGCCGCAAGATCTGGGGAACCAACGTTCCCAGCGCCTTCACGATCCCAACCGCCGAAGTCGCCCTCGGCCTGCTCCTGATGACGATGCGCCGCATGTCCGAAGGCGAACGCTTCCTCCGTGATGGATTGTGGAAAGCGCACGAACCCGGTCGCTTCGATGCCCCGACGCTCAACGGCAAAACGATCGGCATCATCGGTTACGGCGAAATCGGCAAGGCGATCGCCGTCCGCGCCGAGGCATTCGGCATGAAGGTCATCTACACCCAGCGCCGCAACGTCGGCAACGGCTGGGTCCCGTTCGACGAGCTGCTCGAACGATCCGATGTCGTCTCCGTCAGCACACCACTGACCCCCGAAACCCGTCACATCATCGACGCCGATGCCCTGAGCAAAATGAAACCCGGCTCGATCCTGATCAACACCGGACGTGGCCCGCTCGTCGATGAACAAGCCCTCGTCGATGCCCTTCGCTCCGGACACCTCGCCGGAGCCGGACTCGATGTCTTCGAACAGGAACCGAACGTCCACCCCGATCTCCTGACCTTCCCGACCGTCGCCGTCACCCCGCATCTCGGCGGCGGTACCTTCGAAAGCCGGATCGAAGCAGCCGATCACGCCGTCGCGAACGTCCTCGCCGTTCTCAACGACACCCGCCCACTCTCCCCCGTCAACGATGCATCCTGACCGCAACCGTCCTCGGGACACGTGCATCGCCAATACGCCGCAGCCGTTCTTATTGTATGAAGTCAGACATATGTTCTAGTATCGAACGATGAGCATCTTTCGGCATTTGCTTGCCAATACCCTGATCACATCGGTCACCAATTTCACCGTCTGGTTCGCCATCACGTTCTTCGTGTATCTCGAAACCCGCTCGGTGTTTGCGACTGCAATCATCTCCGGAATCTACCTCGTGCTGACTGCCTTCACCGGCATCTGGTTCGGTAGCCTCGTCGATCACCACAAGAAGAAAACGATGATGCTCTTCTCCAACGTCGTGTCGTTGGGGTTCTACACCATCAGCTTCATCCTCTACCTCTCCGTGCCGGACGATACCTTCGAAGATCCGGCCAACGTCACCCTCTGGATCTTCATCACCCTGCTCATGCTCGGCGTTATCGCCGGCAATATCCGCACGATCGCGATGCCGACTCTCGTCACCATCCTCATTCCTGAAGATCGCCGCGACAAGGCCAACGGTCTGGTCGGCACCGCCTCCGGCATCTCCTTCCTGATCACCTCCGTCATCAGTGGACTCCTCGTCGGCGCCGGCGGCATGCTCTACGTCCTCATCCTCGCCCTTGCTGTGCTCGGAATCGGTCTGCTTCACCTCTGGAATGTCGATATTCCCGAAGTCGGCGTTGTTCATCTCGAAGGCGACGCACCACCCGATCGCTCGGTCGATATCAAAGGCACCCTCGCCGTGATCCGTGGTGTTCCCGGACTCTGGGCGCTGATCATTTTCGCCACGATCAACAATTTCCTCGGCGGTGTTTTCATGGGGCTGATGGATGCCTACGGACTCTCGCTCGTTTCCGTCGAAACCTGGGGACTGCTCTGGGGTTTCCTCAGCAGTGGATTCATTGTCGGCGGATTGCTGATCGCCCGGCTTGGCCTCGGCAACAATCCCGTCCGTTCCCTGCTGCTGATCAACGTCGTGCTCTGGATCATCACCAGTCTCTTCGCGGTCCAGTCCTCGATCGTGTTACTGACAATCGGGATGCTGCTCTACATGAGTCTCGTGCCCTATATCGAGGCATCGGAGCAGACGATCCTCCAGAAGGTCGTCCCCTACGAACGTCAGGGTCGCGTCTTCGGTTTCGCGCAGAGCGTCGAGCAGGCCGCTTCGCCACTAACCGCGTTCCTGATCGGCCCGATCGCCCAGTTCATCTTCATCCCGTACATGACCACCGGCGGCGGTGTCGACCTCATCGGCAGCTGGTTTGGCACCGGGGACGAACGTGGCATCGCGCTCGTGTTCGTGCTGACCGGTATTCTCGGCCTGATCCTGACTCTCTTCGCCCTGAATTCGTCCTTCTACCGGCAACTCTCCGAAACTTTCCGCCAGACACGCAACGCTCCCGCCGTCGGAGACTGATCGCCTGCTCGTAAACCATCCTGCCTGGCCGCTACCCCTACGGTTCGAGACATCTCGCGGTTCGTAGGGGAGTTCTTCATGGGCTCCCGAAGTCGCTGACCAATGAGCTCCCAGGGTCAGACCCACGCTCACGAACGGGACGCCGCCCCCTCAGTCCTGAGTCCGTGCCACGGGCATCTGCACAATCACCGGCACTTCGCGGCACAATAGACGCAGCATCGAACGCGCCAGAAGGGGGACGGAAGAAATGGTCACACAACAGCAGGACATCGGTTCGGGAAATCCGCCCGACAACGCAGCAAAGATCGAACTCGGTCTCAAAATCACCGCCTGGATTCTGGCGATCGCCTTTCCATTGATGGCGGTCATGGGCAGCGAGGCACTCTACAAAGCCAACGACACCTTGCGCACCACCCACGAAATGTCCGGCAACATCCTCTTCCTTGTGGCTAT
>JBBJOX010000001.1:12840-24358 GCA_037724245.1 Thermomicrobiales bacterium
CGGCGAGGTGAGCAACTACGACACCGCGACCATGCTCGCCTTCGCCGCCCAGCGTTCACGACTCCTCGACACGCGGGGCGTGGTGCTTCGCGCGCTCTTCGTCCTCTTCTTCGTCGCCCAGTTCGGACTCGGCTACGTCGGTCGCGAGAACATCGAGGTTCGCGTCTGGCACATTCCGAACGGCGTTCTGCTGACCGTCCTCGCTGCCCTCATCCTCGGGATGAGCTTCAGAAAATCCCCGGCTTGATCGGTATTCGACTCAGGACCAGCTCTCTGATGGAAACGGCCCATTGCCCTGATCGCAGTGGTTCCCCTGATACGGGCAGTAATTGCAGAGTATTGACGGCTGGGCAACCCATTCCCGCTCATTGATCAACCGCTTCAGCTCACCCGAAACAACCGGCCACTGATACTCGTAATACTCTCGATCCAGCTCCACGATGTCTTCATAGGCATGATTCAACCACGACCAGATAAAGCGCGTACGAACCGCGGACGTTGATCCAAGTTTGAATGTGATGGCATTCGAATAGATCAGACGAAGCAGGAGTGGCGTAATCTCATCCTCGCGTGGTTTCCCGGTTTTATAGTCCACAAAATCGAGGACCGCTTCATCGTTGTGATCGCGGTGGAGCATCACCAGATCGGGTTTACCGTTCAGGGTGTACAGATGCTCACCGTCGATTCGTCGCTTATCGGTTTCATAGGTCTCGATGTAGAGATACTGCGCATTGCGATCCAGTTGCCGCGTCCCGTAGGAAACCCATTTGACAACTTCTCGTGCGTGGTACTTGCGTTCCTCTTCCGACGGAAATTCCCTCAGCGGAAGTCGCCCGAACGCAAACTCCAGCATCCAGGCATCCTCGAGATAGGGCTTACCGTGCGCTGCCAACCTGGCCTGACGCGCCAGCAGATCATGGGCAATGTTCCCCTTGTTCAAGAAGATGCTGTATGGCTCTGGCACAACAATCTGGTCAACGTATCTCAACCGTGTCTTGTGAGGACACTGCTGGAACATTCTCATCGCCGTCGGGGAAATCTGCTTGGCAACCGGCCAGCGTGGACCTTCCGCATCTTCCATCTCAGGAACCCGTTCGCACGATCGAATGCACATCGAGGACCGGCTGGCTCGATGCCGGTTGCGAGGTAGCGCGAAGTCGATACGGCTGGTTCATTCTCGACTCCCGACTGGAAAGTGGCCGAACTGGAATGGGCTTCAGTATCGCATGTCATTGAAGCGGCCCCGGCGAAAACATCACCAGGGCCGCCGGACGTCACAACTCCCGCTCGGCAAACACGAGCATCGCGTCGCGGATGAACACCGCCGTGCCAGTCCCGTGCCTGTCGTAATTCGCCGTGAACCGCGGATCGTCGACGTACATCTGACCCAGACCCATAAAGTACTCGCGATCCGGCTTCCCGGAATGACTCATCCACTCGAAGTGACGCTGCGTGATCGCCTGCACCGCATTGCAGTCCGGAGCAAGACCCTTCACCCAGGCAGCTCCGAAATCTGCCGCGATCGACTCCTGTTCCCGCTGGAACGCCTGCTTCTCATCCTCGGTCAACGTCGACCACCACGCGTTGCTGGAGTTCCAGGCATCCTCACCCCAACGCTCGACAACCTCATCCCGGTATTCCGTGTGATCGAATCCCCTGAACATCTCTGTTGGCATAATGCCCTGCTCTCCATTCAGGGAAGCCATCGTCGTTTCCAGCGATCGAATCTGCTCGCCCAGTCGCTTGCGCTCCCGACGCAACCATTCGAGATGCTGGTACAACGCCGCTTCCGTATCAACCTGTTGCTCGAGTACCTCGCCAATCGCCTTCAGCCCCAATCCCAGCTCTCGCAAAAGCAGAATCCGTTGCAATCGGATCAATGCCTCGCGGTTGTAATGGCGCTGGCCATTGGTACCGGTTCGGCTGGGTGGCAGCAACCCCGTGTCACCGTAGTGACGAAGCGTGCGGCTGGTGATCCCGGACATGCGCGCGACTTCCTGAATCGACCAATCCACAAGTTCTCCTTTCCACGGTCTGCCTCACCCCCGGCGAGGACTGCATCGAGCCTACCGGTTGACGCCGCGTCAATGTCAACCCGGAGATTTGCAGTGATCAACAGAACCATATGATCGACCGGCTTCTGCTAAGGTGAACCCACGTTGATCGAAAGATCGTTCGCACAATTGAGGGACCAGCCATGAAGAAACGACCCGTTCGCTTTCTCTACCTCGTACTGGCATTCCTGATTACCCTGGGCTCCGGCGGCTACGCCGTGGTCACCGCCCAAACTCCCGAGGCGAGCCCGGTTGCCAGCCCCGATGCAACCCCGCTGGCCGAAGTCCTCCCCGGGATCCAGATGGAGAATCTCGATCTCTCTGTCGATCCCGGCGACGATTTCTACCGCTTTGCCAATGGCGGCTGGCTCGATCGCACCGAACTTCCCGGGAGTTCCCCGGCCTACGGCACCTTCGATGAACTGAACGACAAGGTCACGGCCGAACTCCAGGAAATTGTTCTCGGCCTCGAAGCCGATCCTTCCACCGATACCGGCAAGGTCAAGGTGGTCTACGATCAGTTCACTGACGAAGACGAACGTAACGCCAACGGAATCGAGCCGATTCAGCCAATTCTCGAGGAGATTGCCGAAATCGATTCGATCGAGGCCGGTCTGCTCTTCCAGCAGCAGGCACAACTGGACGAACTCGGACTCTTTTACCTCTTCGCAAGTTCCGCCCTCGACGATGCAACGTCCAACATCGGCTGGTTCGGCCCGGCTGCGCTCAATCTCCCTGATCGTGAGTACTACCTCGACGAAAGTGAAGAGGGTGAAGCCATCCGCCAGGCATGGGTCGATTCCACGACCCAGCTCTTTGTCATCCTAGGCTATACCGAAGCGGACGCCGCTGCCGCCGCCGAGCAGGTTCTCGCCTTCGAGACCGAACTCGCAACCATCACCACACCCAGCGAGGCCTACAACGATCCGGCCACCTACAACAATCCGCGAACGATCGAGGAACTCGAGACCCTGATTCCTGGTTTCGACTGGGCAGCCTGGTTCGACACACTTGGGGTAACCGATCCGGGATCGGTCAATGTGATCGATATTACCTGGCTCGAAGGTTTCGCTGCAGTTCTCGAAGGTGCCGATCCCGATACCCTTCGCAATTACTTTACGGCCCAGCTCATCTGGGACAATTCCGCCTATCTCAGCATCGATATTGCCGATATCAGCTTCGCCTTCGCCTCTGGTGTCCTTCTCGGAGTCACCGAGCGCCGCCCGATCGAGGAACGTGGCATCTTTGCCGTGCAGGATCTCTTTCCGGATGCCCTGAGCCAGGCTTATGTCGACGTCGCTTTCCCGCCGGAATCCAAGGCCGCCATCGAGGATCTGGTCGCCAACCTGATCACCGCCTTCGGCGAACGCATTCGCAACGCTACCTGGATGACCGAGGAAACGAAACTCAAGGCGCTCGAAAAGCTCGAGCTGATGAGCGTCAAGGTTGGGTACCCCGACACCTGGAAATCCTACGCCGATGTCGAAACCGGCGATTCACTGTTCGGCTCGGTCCACAGCGCGCATCAACTCTCTACCCAGCAGGATCTGGCCAAGATCGGGCAACCTGTCGACCGAACCGAATGGGGTATGGCTGCGTTCGAGGTGAACGCCTACTACAACGCGTCGCTCAACGAGATCGTCTTCCCGGCCGCCATCCTGCAGGCACCGTTCTTCGATGCCGAAGCAGATCTCGCCTCGAACTACGGTGCGATTGGATCAGTCATCGGTCATGAGATCACGCACGGCTTCGATGCATCTGGTTCGAACTTCGACGGCTACGGCAACATCTCGCAATGGTGGACGGAAGAAGATGCCGCCGCCTTCGATGCCCTGAACGAGGAAGTCGTTGTCCAGTACAGCGAACTCGAAGTACTCCCTGGTCTGAACGTCGATGGTGGCCTGACGGTTACCGAGAACGTCGCCGATATGGGCGGTATTCAGGCGGCCTACGATGCGCTGCTCGTGGCGCTGGGTGAACCCGTCGACGAGAATCTTCCCTGGTTCCTGACCCAGCAACAGCGGTTCTTCATTGCGGCTTCATCGACATGGCGCCAGAAAGCCACCGACGAATACGTGCAGTACCTGGTGTCGGTCGATGTCCATGCCCCGGCCGAGGCCCGCGCAACCCAACCCCTGAAGAACAGCGACGCCTTTTATGAAGCATTCGATATCGTCGAAGGCGACCCCGAATATCTCGCACCGGACGACCGCATCGTCATCTGGTAATCTCGCCCGGAATCATAGATTGACACCAGACACCCCTTCTTGTACGGTATCAATGCGTACAGGAAGGGGTGTTTTATCGTGGCACGACCAGTTTCAGAACAGAGCGAGCGAGTCGAATTTCGTATCCGGGCCGAAGACAAGGCCAGAATCGTCAAGGCCGCCAATCTTAGCGGCATCGATCTGACGTCATTCGTGCGGCAGCAGGCAATGCTTGCGGCAGAAGCAACGATCGAACGTGCAGAACGAGTCCAACTGTCCGAGCGAGATGCACAGCGACTCATTGCGTACCTCGATAATCCACCAGTGCCCAATCCCCTGCTGCGTGAAGCAGCGCGTTCACTCCCCAAAGATGCGATTCGTTGATCGACTGGCGACTGGAATCCATTGCCCGTCACCACAAGCGCGATTCGTTCGACTGCGGTGACGATGCGCTCAATGCCTATCTCCGCCGATACGCTCGCCGGAATCACGATCTTGGAGTGTCTCGAACCCTTGTCGCCGTGCCAGATTCAGACCCCGTGACAATCCTGGGATATTTCACTCTCAGTCCCGCCGCGATTGACTATCACCTCGTGCCTGATTCGGTTGCACATCGGTTGCCAAAATATGACGTCCCTGTCTACCGGCTGGGACGATTGGCAGTCGACCAAGCGCAACAAGGCGTCGGACAGGGAGCCCAGCTTCTGCTGGCGGCAGGATCAACCTGCATCAAGGCATCGATGCATGCTGGTGGAGTGGCAATGCTGATCGATGCCAGGAACGAATCCGTCGCCGGATGGTATCTACGGTTCGGAGCGTTGCCACTCATCAATCAGCCACTAACGCTGATCATCCGGCTCGATCTGATCGCCGAAGCCCTCGCTGCAAGAGACACCCCGCCAGTCTGATTTGACGTCAGTGCGCAAACATCCGTATACTGCACTGTCTTGCGTGGGCCGTTGTAGCGCGAACGACCTCGATTGGCGTTCCCGGCAGTGCAACGGATTTTGAGTTTTGGCGTCCACTTCATCGGTTCGCCAGCCAGCCACCAATTCTCGATGAATCTGTAGCAATGCTGGAACCGCGATGCATCAGGCGCATCGCCACTGAGGAGTACGATCGTGACCAAACGCACGTATCAGCCGAAGCGCATTCCGCGTCTTCGCGAACATGGCTTCCGAAAACGGATGGCCACCAAGAACGGCCGCCACGTTCTGAACAATCGACGCCGCAAGGGTCGACACGCGCTGACAGTGGCCGATGAGGGTAAGTTCACACAGAACAGATAGCCATCGGTTTGGTGCGGGGTGACGCACCTGGTCCCGGGAAGGCGAGGCGGGCAGCAGCTGTCGGATCATTCCGCATCAGCTTCAGCCGCCTCGCCTTTTCTATTCAGGTGTCCCGGGATGACTCCACGAGCACTTCGGGCTCGTCCCAGGACAGTCAGGGTTCAGAACAGTGATCGCGAGGCAGTATCGACTCCGGGAAGACAGCGATGTCCGGCGAACCCGGGCCCGTGGAAAATCCTGGCCCAATGGCCCGGTGGTGGCTCGCATCCTCGCCAATTCCCTGGAACCCAGACAAAATCGCTATACCGTGATTGCAGGCAAACGATGCGGCAAGGCAGTTCAGCGAAATCGAATGAAACGGCTCCTCCGCGAAGCACTTCGCGGCTATCACCCCTTGCTCCGGCCCGGACACGACATGGCGCTGGTTTGCCGCGGTACCGTCGCCGACCTTCCATCACTGGAAGCCGCCCAGGAATTGCTGCTCACCATATTCACCAGATCCGCCCTGTGGAAACCCGGCGTCACACCACCGGCACCGGGAACACCGATCACCAGCAGCTGGATCCTCCCGAGCGAGGAAAACCCGGCATCATGAGCCGACCCGTGCTGGCCGTGCTCCGCTTTTACAAGAAACGCATCTCTCCGGGGCTGCCACCATCGTGCCGTTTTCAACCGACATGTTCGGAATATGCGCACGATGCGATCGAGAAGTACGGCATGATCAAAGGCGTAAGACTGGCGATTTGGCGTATTCTTCGGTGTAACCCTTGGGGCGGCAGCGGATGGGATCCGGTAGGCTAGTCCTCACTGGTTTCACGGAGTGCTGCAGATAACGCATTGTTCACTCCGGCGATCACCGACATCACAGGTTCGCTCCGGTACCTGTTCACATCCCGCACCGGCGGGAGGAGGCCTCGACTCGTGCTCTTTGACGCGATTGGTTCGCACCTGCTACTGACGTTGTTGTCTGTGAGCCACGTATTTTTTGATATTCCGCTGGTTGTACCGGCCGCGATTCCAATCTGGGATCAGTACGTCGACTTCATCAAGTGGTCGCTCGATTCCCTCGCCGATGTCTTCGGTCAGGCGGGTCTGGCGATCATTGGCTTCACGATCATCGTCAAGACGATCCTGCTCCCGCTGACGATCAAGGCCACCCGCTCCAGCAAGAACATGCAGGAGCTTCAGCCGAAGATCAAGGAACTTCAGAAGAAATTCGGCAAGGATCGCCAGAAACTCTCGCAGGAGACGATGGCGCTCTACCAGTCCTACGGGGTCAACCCGATGGCTGGCTGTTTGCCAATGCTGATCCAGCTGCCCATCTTCTTCGGGCTCTACCGCGGTATCGATAATCTCTCGCGCAGCGGTACCGGAGCCTGGAACGAAGGCTTCATGTGGCTGAGTTCGCTGCACGATGCCGATCCCTACAAAATTCTGCCAATCCTCGCCGGCGTGCTGCAGTTCATCCAGTCCCGCATGATGCGACCTGCCAATCAGGGCAAGATCACCGATCCTCAACAGGCGATCATGAATCAGATGATGAACTTCATGCCGCTGATGGTTGTCGTCTTCGGCTGGCAGTTCGCCTCCGGCCCGGTCATTTACTGGGTCGCCCAGAGTGCCTACTCCGTTGTTCAGCAGTGGTTCATCACCGGCTGGGGATCGCTCAAGGACTGGTTCCCGTGGTTGCCGGAACTTCCGGATCATCGTCGCCTTGGCTACGTGAAACCCCGCGATCTCAACGATGTCGTCGTTGTCTCGGGAGCAACCAAGTCGCAGTCAGGCGTACAGGGCTGGTTGATGAAGCGCATGGAAGAAGCGCAGAAGAATCAGGCCGAGCGCCAACAGGCCGCCACGAAGGCACGGCAGACCCGCGGCACCGATTCCACTGGCGACGACGTAATCGATGTCGACGCCTCGGTCGAAGGAGCCACCGTCGCTCGGGCGTCGAACAGACGCTCATCGTCGAACTACCAGCAACGTGTTGATTCGGCCACCAAGTTCAAGGCAAAAACACGAAGCAGTGGTACAACTACCGTTGAACCAGCAACATCCAGCGCGAACGGCAGCGGGGCAGCGCCCTCAACACCCGTCCGTGCCACAAATGCACGCAAGAAGCAGCGCCGTCCCAGCGGTCGTTCCTGAACGACATAGGGAAACGGGGCATTCAGGTCGCTCGAACGGAGAGGGGTCGAACCATACATGGCGAGAACCAGTGTCGAAATAGCTGCCTATTCCGTCGATGAAGCAGTCCGCCTCGCGTTGGAGGAACTGCAACTGACGGTCGATGCGGTCGACATCGATATCCTCTCCGATGCCGGACCGGATGAGGACGCCGAAGCTCTGGTGCGGGTGACCGCCAAAGGTCACGCCTCCCAGCCCGAGCAAAGTGCCCCCAAACCGTCCAACGGCTATCAGTCGCAACGCCCATCGCGGGACGGTCAACGCCGGGATCGGCCCCAGCCCGAAAGCCGGGATCGCGATCGGCTCTCCGGCCGCCGCGGCCCGGGCGATCGCCCGTCGCAACGAGGTACGCCACCGCAGGCGTCCAACGTCGAGCGCGTTGATGCCGCCGACGAGCAAATTGCCAAGGACATCGTGCGTGAACTGCTCGGGCATATGGGCATCAGGGCCGAGGTGATGGCCGTCGACAATCCATCGACCGTGCCACTCAGTGTCGATGAACCGCAAACCATCTTCATCGATGTGCTGGGGCAGGATCTGGGAATGCTGATCGGCCGCCGTGGCGATCATCTTTCGCAAATCCAGTACCTGGTCACCATGCTCGTCAACCGCAAGGTCGATACGTGGACTCGCGTCATCGTAGATGTCGAAGGCTATCGCAATCGGCGGGAAGAATCGCTGGTCGGCCTCGCCGAGCGAATCGCTCGCCAGGTCAGTCGAAGCCATCGCGCCATCGATCTCGAACCCATGCCACCCAACGAACGTCGAATCATTCACCTGACCTTGCAGGAACATCCGGACGTGCAAACACACAGCACCGGAGAAGGTCATCAGCGCCGGATCACCGTCGAACCGCGCAGCTCCGTCTGACAAACTCCGGTTCGTCACGACCATCCTTAACAATGTAGCAAGTGCGGAATGGTGAGCTGTCGTGCGGCCATTCATGATGCCACCCCGGCAGAAGGGAAAGTCGACACGCGATGACAGATGAGACTCCGACACCGAAACCCGTGCCTGAAACCAGAAAACCGCTCAAACGGGAACCATTCCGCGATGCCGGCCGCAAACGCGCCCCGTCACAATTGACACGCACGCCCGACTACCTCGTCGTCGGCCACATCTGTGCCGATCTGCAATCGGACGGCAGCGTGGTACTGGGTGGAACCGCCCTCTATTCCGCAATCACTGCCGCTCGTCTCGGTGCCCGGGTGGCCGTGCTGACACGTGGTGTCTACGGTGCCGAGGTTGCCGGCATGACAATTCCCAGCATCGAAAGCGCACTCAGCGAGGAAATCGCCTCCAAAATCAGCATCGTCGTGCAGCAGGCAGAGATTCCGACAACCTTCATCAATGTCTACAAGGCCGATCGAAGGGTGCAGACGCTACCGCACTGGGCCGGCCCGATCGATCTGCGTGGTCTCCCGCCGCACTGGCGCAACGCCAATGTGGTTCATCTCGGTCCGATTGCCGACGAAGTCGATCCGCGGCAGGCATCGGGGCTGACCAGCCAGTTCGTTGGCGCCACGCCACAGGGCTGGATGCGCGATTGGCCCAGAGGCAAGGGCGGACCAGTCAAGAACATTCCGCTACGACTTCCGGCCGAACTTCTCTCCCGGCTCGATTGCGTCATCGTAAGCATCGAGGAAATTTCGCAATCCCGGGACGTTGTGGAGAAAGTCGGCGCCCGACGTCTCGGCGTCGTGACCATGGATCGCAACGGAGCACGGATCATCGCTGGCGGCAAAACCGTCGAGCTCGGTGGCTACAAGGTAAAGGTGAAGGACGCCACCGGTGCAGGCGATGTCTTTGCGGCCGGTTTCTTCATGAAAGCATCGGATCGCACGATCTCGGCTGAAACTGCCGGTAAGTTTGCCAACGCCGTCGCGGCACTCAGCCTGCAGGAAGTCGGTTCAATCGATATCCCAACGGTGGCCCAGGTAGAGAAATTGCTCGCCGACAACGCTTAGACCCTAGCGCGTCTTCGACATTGCCCCGTTGACAACACTCAGCATCGTATCGATATCGAATGGCTTGGGGATAAATGTTGCCGTCGTCGAGCGGGGTATGACCGCGGCACTCATCAGGATGAACGGGATCGTACTATCCCGGGCCTCGACCATTTTCTGTAACGCCAGCCCATCGAGCCTTGGCATCATCACATCCGCTATCACCAGATCCGGGCGCGATCTGTCGATCGCCTCAAGCGCGCTGATGCCATCGAAGGCCTGTACAACGGTGTAGCCTTCGTCCCGCAACAAATCACTCAGGAAATCCACAATATTATGTTCGTCGTCGGCTACCAGAACAAGTTGCCCAACTCTATGATTCACTCGCTAAACCTAACCTGATCCTGATTCAGCGTCATACCCTGACGCCTTGAGTTGAACGTTCGCTCATTGTCATGGCAAACACGTCATTGCTGCCGGGAGGACAGTCTTGAAAATCAGCGACCAAATGCTCGATCCGCATCATCTTCGTACTTCGCAATACAAGGACGATCGCCACCTTCTGAAACGGATCGCGATCCATCAGCGATTCGGGACGAGTTCGCAAGTTTTATACCACTGGCTGTTCTCGCAGATCGACTTCCCGTTGCGGCCCCGCGTTCTCGAGCTCGGGTGTGGCAACGGTCTCTTCTGGAGCGAGAACGTTGCATCCCTTCCGGCACAACTTTCCCTGACCCTGACCGATCTCTCTCCCGGTATGATTGCCGAAGCTCGATCCCGGTTAGGGAAAGCGATTCCGCACGATGCCCTGGTAGCACAGGCGCAATCACTCCCGTTTGCTGACAATACCTTCGACATCGTGATCGCCAACTACATGCTCTATCACGTCCCGAATACGGCAGCAGCAATCGACGAGATTCGCCGTGTGCTTGCGTCCGGTGGTCGCCTTTACGCAGCCACCAACGGGGTGCACCACATGCACGATCTGCTCCAGCTGGCACCGTGGTACGACGCCAATGAAAGAGTGACCAGTCACTTTGCTCTCGAGAACGGCGCGAAACAACTCGAACGACGTTTTGACGCGGTTCAGCGTAGGGATTTCGAGGACAATCTTGAGATCACCGAAGTGCAGCCGGTGATCGATTATCTTGAATCGGCCGCGCCCGAAGGCGGGCTCAGTGCAGAAGATGTCATACGAATTACGGACATCGTCACCGGTGCCATCCAGCGCGATGGCGCATTCCACGTCAGAAAGTCGACCGGCGTGCTCATCGCTGGTTGACAAAACAACGAACTCGCACGAACTACAGCAACAAGAAATCAGCCGACAGAAAGCGATTACGCCATGACATTGACAGTCCAGGCTTTTCCCGGTGGAACACTCGCCACCAACACCTATCTCGTTGCCGACAGCACATCCCGGGAAGCCATCATCGTCGATGCAGCCGACGGCACGTTGTCGGCAGTCTCATCTGCACTGGATCAAAACAATCTGGTTGCTAAGGCAATTGTGCTGACACACACCCATTGGGATCACGTTGTCGATGCCACCGCCATGCGGCGAACCCTGCAAGTTCCGCTTCACGTGAACGCGTTCGCGCAAACCCTGTTCGGTGGGCCCGATGCACCTATTGCCATTCCCGAACTGCCCGACATCGAATCGTTTCTGCCAGATCGCAAACTCGACGAAGCAGATGAGATCACTGTCGGGGAGTACCGCTTCACCGTGCTCTTCGTTCCAGGACATGAACGCGCACACATTGCCCTGTGGTGCGAGGCCGAGGATGTGCTGATCAGCGGCGATGTCATCTTCCCGGGCGGTCATGGCACAACCGAAA
>JBBJOX010000001.1:24368-33555 GCA_037724245.1 Thermomicrobiales bacterium
ATTCGTAACTGCCGTCCCTCCAGTTGATGACATGCCCAGACAGCGAATCTAGATCCAGGCTCCGATTTTCCGGAACTTGTCATGTCGGCTGTCGAGCAGACGGTTGATCGATGCCGGATCGCCGGGGGTGAACGACGCCGTCAGATCGTCGAGGTGCGCCGCGATGCGGTCTCCAACACGCTGGATCGTTTCGGCGGCAGCCTTGTGTGCCGGCACCGGCTCCGGAATCAGCTCGTCGATCATGCGGAATCGTTCGAGATCGGCCGCGGTGATGCGCATCGTGGCGGCGGCATCGGCAGCCCGACTTGAATCCTTCCAGAGAATCGCCGCGCAGGCTTCTGGCGAGGCCACGGCATAAACCGCGTTTTCCAGCATCAGGATCCGGTCGCCGAGGCTGATCGCCAGCGCCCCGCCACTACCGCCTTCGCCAATCACCGTGGTCACGACCGGAACCTCGACCCCGATCATCTCCAGCAGACTCTCGGCAATCGCTGTGCCCTGCCCCCGCTCCTCCGAACCAATACCAGGATCGGCACCCGATGTATCGATGAAGGTGATGATTGGCATACCAAATTTGCTGGCGTGCTGCATCAGGCGCCGCGCCTTGCGGTAGCCTTCCGGCCGTGGCATGCCGAAGTTGCGGGCAATGTTCTCGCGCGTGTTAGTACCGCCCTGATGCCCCAGAATCAGCACGGTGCGTCCACGAAACGTGCCTATGCCCCCGAGCAACGCCTGATCGTCACCAAACACGCGATCGCCATGGAGTTCCACGAAATTGGTGATCAGGCCAGCAATGTAATCGAGTGTCCCCGGTCGAGCCGGATCCCGCGCCAGGCGGACGCGCTCGAATGCCGTCAGTGGGACCAATTCCTCAACGATTGTGGTCTCGCTCATCGCGCTGGCTCCTTGTCGGTCACGACGGCTATCGCATCTTCTTCAGGGAGTTGGCCGTTCGACGCCGCGAGATCGTCGATCGCCGGTTCGATACCACGTAATCGCTGGTAGTGATCGATCAACGATTGCACCGTTGACGCGAGATTCCCCCGCTCCACGATCACGTCCAGCATGCCGTGCTCGAAGAAGAATTCGGCAGTCTGGAACCCTTCCGGCAACTTCTGCTTGGTCACCTGTTCGATCACCCGCTGCCCGGCAAATCCAATCAATGCGCCAGGTTCCGCCAGAATCACATCGGCGATCGTCGCGTAGCTCGCCGTCACACCGCCGTAGCAGGGATCTACCAGCAGCGAAAAGTGTGGCAAACGGGCGCGACCCAGACGCTTGAATGCAGCGACCGTCTTTCCCATTTGCATCAGCGAGAAGACACCCTCGTGCATACGCGCGCCGCCCGAGGCGTTTACGGTCAGCACCGGTAACCCGAGCTCGATCGCCTGTTCCACTGCACGAACCAGCTTTTCGCCCCAGACCGATCCCATGCTGCCGCCGAGATAATTGAACTCCGCCACCACCAGCACAAACGGTCGGAGCCCGATACTCGCCTGACCCGTGATCAGCGCCTCGTTCTCGCCACTCTTCTTTTCCGCACTCAGAATCTTGGCCGGGTAGGCACCCTGCAGGTCAACGAACTCAAGCGGGTCGGTCGGACGCAGATCGTCGTTCCATTCGACGAATGAGCCAGCATCGGAAAGCAACTCGATCCGCTGCCGCGCCGAGAGCCGAAAGTGGTACGAGCACTTCGGGCAAACCTCGTGATTGTTCGTCAGTTCCTTGGAGTACAGCAACTCGCCGCATTTGGCACACTTTACCCAGAGATCCTCTGGTATCGCGTTCTCGTCGCGATCGTCTCCATGTGACTTTGGACGGAATTTGCCGCGTCCCTGAAAGAGATTGCGCATGTCTGGGGTATCCCCGATTCCTCCCAATCGCGCCGTCGCTGTTGCCTGTTGTCTGCGCCTGATTGGCTGCCATTCAAGGCACGCAAATCACCGCATCAAACAGCAATAATGACGCGTTTTGTCAACATATGGTACCAGCGATACGTGAGTCGCGTGGGGAGGACGCCGTCTGGCCGATCTTCTACCAGCCGCGTTGGCCCGAATCGGCCAGCGGCAGCGACGCTGCTTCGAACCAGAATCGAGGCAATGGAATATCTTCGAGCTCAGGGCGCTGTCTCAGCCAGTTCGCCATGGTTTCTGGAATTTCGATCAGACGTTCTTCAATCTGCCCGTCCCAGAGAAACCATCGATCCTCGATCGTGCGCACAATCAGACAACTCGAGGCATCGACACGACCCGCAACCGGCTGAAAATAGGTCATGTCCATCACCGTCAATCCAACCTGCACAGGAGAACACAGGATCATTTCCCTGTTCCG
Source organism: Thermomicrobiales bacterium (assembly GCA_037724245.1). Lineage (GTDB taxonomy): Bacteria > Chloroflexota > Chloroflexia > Thermomicrobiales > UBA6265 > JBBJOX01. Next base: position 26,700 of record JBBJOX010000001.1, read on the forward strand.
AACCAGTCTACCGATACGCCTCACCAATGTATACGTACACCTATCCTCGGCACAACCCGGTAGGGCTAGCCGACACTCCGCACAAAACGTTCGATCGCCTGATTGAGTTCCCTCAGTCGATCGTCCTGATCTTCCGGCGCCGCGTTCACAACGCAGCCCTTGATATGATCCTCGAGCACGAGTAGCCCGACGTTGCGCGTTGACGAAATAATCGCCGAGAGCTGCGTCAGAATATCGATACAGTACTTGTCATCCTCGATCATCCGGCTGACACCACGAATCTGACCCTCGATCCGGTTCAGACGAGACAGGATCCTGCTCTTGTCCTCGCCATAGGAATGCCCATGGTCACCGGAAGCTGGACGTGCAGTCGAGGAAGAATCATTCGCTATCGTAACCATGGAAACTCCGGAACAAACTCAGGGGGAAATGCCGCGCACACCGTGTTCATCCTTTAATCATACCAACTCGGACAACCACCAATCGCCCGATCGCGATAGACTGAAATCTTGACAACCATCCGGGTAAATGACGCATGTGACGGGGAGAATCATGGCCGATCCTACTGACATCGTGATCGCAACGTTCGACGAAGAGAGCAAGACATTCCAGGTCTTCAGCGAGATCAAGCACCTGGCAACGACCCGGAAGATTCAACTCGAGGGGTTGGCCATCGTCCGCCGCACCGAGGACGGCCGGATGGAAACCCCGGAAATAATCAATACGAATCAGCGCAGCGCCCTGACCGGAGGCCTCGTCGGGTCGGTTGTCGGCATCCTGGGTGGTCCACTCGGCGTGCTGCTCGGCTGGGGAACCGGAGCCTTGCTCGGTTCACTGAAAGACTTCAACGAAGTTCGATCGGATATCTCCGTCCTGCAAAGCCTGTCCGAAGGGATGAACCCGGGCAGCGTCGCCCTGATCGGCGAAGTCGCCACCACGTCGGCAAACGATATCCGCCGGATCGTGCATCGCCACGGCGGCGAATTGCTGCGCCGACCTGCCGCTGAGATCGAGGAAGAAATTCGCCAGGCCCACAAGGCGCACAACGCGGCATCGGAAGAAGCCAAGCGTACGTTCGGTCTTGGCAGGGATTCGTCCACCAGTGACAGCTAGGCTTACTACATACCGTTGTGGCATCTGCAATCCAGAGCGCTCCGATTCGTCAGTTCCTACCGTGGCATTGCTGAAAACCAACGGTCTGTGACAGATCGTGTCCTCACTCGGTCACAGGTTATGTCGGTCAACTTGTGACAGTGCGACACACCAGAGAGCCGGAATTGTGGATAACTCCACCTCTTTTGTGGACAACCGGAGTCGTTTGTGGACAACAACCCCTCGTATTTAACAAACACGTTGTTGGTTCGATAACTTGGTGGGGGATTCTTCCCCGACATCCGGTCGCTGTCACAGGTTTTGGCCGACCCTGTCATCGACCGGATGTGGACAGGTGGACAGATCGTCCACAGCATAAACCGGTTCATAACTCGCGTCCGGACTGGCATTTCCCGACTTATCCACGCTATCCACAGCCCCTATTACGATCACTGTATATATCATTCATAGAGTTATCAAGAAAACGTGAACGACCCCCAAAACAGTGTACAAACTGGAAACTTGTCACAGAACGATCCGCTGGTCAGCAGGAGGTCCATCCTGTCATGTCCGGTTGTCGCGGCCAACCACACCTAACCCGACTCCCCCTTCTGTCTTTCTGACGAAGGAAGAATCTCCCGGAGAAACCGGCCCGCATCGCCTGCACCCAGTGTCGCCACACCTCGCCCCGCCGTCATCCCCCGGCGTCGTCATTCTGACGAAGGAAGACTCCCCCGGCGAAGCCGATCCGCGTCGCCTTAACCCCTGACTGCACACCTCGCCCGGCCGTCATCCTGAGGCACGAAGGATAAGTCTCCGGCACTCGCACTCCCGCCGCTCGAAGGCTTTACAGACGCATCAGACCCTTCGCAATCTCGTAACAAGCAAGGCCAGAAGTCCCAGTCAGTAGAACGGGGTCAGTGTCCGGTGATACGGCTCGACAGTCGATGGCAACGATTGACCAGCGTTCCAGAGCAGCCAATCGATCCCGGATGATGTCAGCTCGATCCCGGCAGCAACCAGCGCCTGCCGGATCAGCTCACAGCCCCAGATCGTCGCCGATCTGATTTCCAGCTCGATTCCCGATCCGGCAGCGATCAGCGTCTTTGAGCGAATCAGACTTGTCGCTTCGTCGCTGTAGGCTAGGATGCCCAGCTGCCGCAGAACCTGCGGCACTTTGTAATCGGCGAACGCAGTCAACTCCGCAAGATCGTCGAAGCGAGCCAGTCCCGACCCTTCGAGCGCTCCACTGAGATCGGCGATCAGAATCTGGGCGCGTTTGCAGAAATGAACGGGCTGGCCATCGGGGCCGATCGCGACGTCACGGAACGACGGGAATCGCTGCAGCACCTCGGTGATGACGGCGATCGCCGAGCCACCAGCTTTGGTCAGAACATCGGCCGCGGTGTCTGCCCCGAAACCGGTGCCTAGTTCCTGAAGATGCCGATGCCTCGATTCCAGTAACGGAATCGCGGGATACCCCTCGTCGGCACGCAATATCCAGGCTGTCTGCTCTGGTGTCAGCCGACGCAACCAGGCCGGATCCCAAAGCGGGAATTCTTCCTCCACAGCACGACACAACGACGATGCCAGTGCACCGTACCCATTGCGCGTTTTTCCGCGCCACGTGACCTGCCAGCGCTCCTCAGCGGTACTCCAGAAACAGAAGTTGAGCGCGTCCAGCGCGAACACCCACCCCGCGAGTCGTTCATCTCCACCCGGTGCCGTATCGACCAGATGCAATTCGCTGTCCCATGGCGGCGGTTCGGGACGCACGCCGCCAAACGAGGCGACGAATCCTACAATCGCCTCCGGGACAATCCGGGCGTGCCGGGCCTGGCTCAACAGATGGCGTGTCGATTCGAGAATACCCAGCGGATCGGACTGCGTAATCGACAACGTGGTCACAGGATGCGTCCTACGCCGACGCTGAAACGGGAGCCATCCGCTCATGCGTGGCCCGTAGCTGACCGCAGGCAGCGGCAATCTCGAGACCGCGCGAGTAGCGAACGGTGGTGGGAATCCCTTCCGCTCGCAACGCATCGGCAAACCGATCGATCCCCAGCCTCGTCGGTCGCTCGAACTTGAGGACATCGACCGGATTGAACGGAATCACGTTGACGTGACAGAGTCGCCCGCGAAGCAGACGGCCCAGATCGTGGGCAATCTCGTCCGAATCGTTAATCCCGCTCATCAAGGCATACTCGAACGATATTCTGCGTCCGGTTGCCGCAATGTATCGATCGCAGGCCGCCAGCAGTTCGCCAACGTTCCAGCGTCGATTGACCGGCACGAGCTGCGAACGAAGCTCATCGTTCGGGGCATGCAGCGAAACCGCGAGATTGATTTGCAGCGGTTCCTTCGCCAGCGCATCGATTCTTGGCACGATCCCTGATGTCGATATCGTGATTCGGCGGGCACCAAACTTCATGCCACGGGGATCGTTGATGATCCGGATGAACTTCATCGTTTCCGCGTAGTTCTGCAGCGGCTCGCCCATCCCCATCATCACCAGATTGGTCAGGTTCCGCCCCATTGCCCGCGCCTTGCGCGCCGCATCAACGGTTTGCTGAACAATCTCACCGGCCGAGAGGTTCCGCGTCAGTCCTCCGAGCCCGGTCGCGCAGAAGGCACAGCCAACAGCACAGCCGACCTGGCACGAGACACAAACCGTCGCCCGATCGGGATAGAGCATCAGCACGGTTTCGACATATTGACCGTCGAACGTTTTGTAAAGCGTCTTGTACGTCTCGTCCTGGGTCGAATATTCCTGCTCAACCGTCATCATCCCGAGTGGCAAATCAGCAGCCAGGTTCTCGCGCAGGGCGGGAGGCAGGTTCGTCATCTCGTCGACACTGGAAACCAGCTTGTCGTACGCCCAGCCGAAAATCTGGGACGTTCGAAACGGACGTTCCTCCTGTTCCGTCACCCAGCTCGAAAGCGCGTCGAACTCCAGATCGAAAAGCGACGGCATGGCATTGCGCCGCACCCGGGGAACTGGCTGGATCAACTCGAGAGGGGACGCATTATCGATTGAGACTGATTCGGACATGTGGATTGCGATCACTGAGGAAGGAGAATGAGGCACGCATCGTGTTCATGCAATTCTACCATTGCCTCCTGCACGCTCGCGGCTCGGGAATCTGCCCATCCAAGGCGCTGCCAAAGCGATGCTCTACCATAGGCAGAATGCAACGTGGCAGCGATCTGGAAGACCGGGACGGGAGATCCATCCTATGCACCACACGTGGCGGCTCCTGCGATGGATCCTCATCATCTCGGCATTGCTCGTCAGCTCCGTTCCGGGTGGCTTCCTCGCCTCCCGCCGCCTGATCCCGCCTTTTGCGACGCTTCAACAAGGAACTGCCTCACCGCCGGTACCAGAACCGATCTCCGCTCCGGACGATCCATTGCCCGATCTGCCCTGGATCGTTGGTGACGGGTCACCAATAGCCCCGGTCGATTTCCCTATCAAGGCGAACCAGCGCTCCGGTATTTTCCACCTGCCAGGCGATCTCGCGTACGGTCGAACCGTAGCCGCCAGGCACTACCGATCTGCTGAAGCAGCCGAGGCCGATAGATACCGCCATGCCCGCCGCTGAACGGAGCACTCCATGATCGCTGGTACGATCGATATCAACGCCGATCTCGGAGAAGGAGGTGCAGTCGATGACCAACTGTTCCGCCTCATCTCCTCGGCGAACATCGCCTGTGGCAGTCACGCCGGCGATGCCGCCTCGATGCGCCGATCCGTAAAACTCGCGATATCCCATCACGTAACGATTGGTGCCCACCCGAGCCTCGACGATATGGCCGGGTTCGGTCGAACATGGATCCCCGTGTCCCCGGAAAACCTGCATGCAACACTCGTTCACCAGATCACGACGCTTCTCCACATCTGCAACGATGAAGGTACCGACATGTCGTACGTGAAGGCCCACGGTGCCCTCTACAATCGGGCGGCAATCGATTCGTCGGTGGCCGAAACGGTCTGCCGCGCTGTCAGCAGCATCAATCCAGCCTTGCGTATCGTCACCCAGCCAGGGTCAGTCCTCGAACGCGAGGCAATGCTCCTCGGACTTCCCGTGATTCGCGAAGTATTTGCCGATCGAGCCAGCAGAGCTGACGGAACGTTAATTCCGCGCGACCAGCCCGGTGCCGTCTTCCACGATCCTGAAGCCATCGCCGCCCGCATGGTCAAACTGATCACTACTGGAGAACTCATCGCGATCAACGGCGAGATCATTCACCTGTCTGCCGATACGATTTGCATTCATTCCGACACGCCTGGTGCCGTTCAAATTGCAACAGTGCTGGGAGATCACCTTCATGAAGCAGGCATTGCAATCCAGGCACCTTCATGACGCCGAAATACGACCTGATTTCTGATTCGGCAGTGCTGTTCATCCTCGGAAACGAGATTGATATCTCCCTGAGTCGTCGCATTGCCTCACTTTCGGCCGCGCTACCACCAGATGGCATCGTCGATCGGGTTCCTTCCTACACAACATTGCTGATCCAGTTCGATCCCCATGTACTGAACGTCGGGCACCTGATCAAGTTGGTTGCCGAACTGTGGGCCGGATGCGACGAACCCGCATCGACATCCTCAACGGACAGGGAAATCGTGATTCCGGTCGCCTATGGCGGCAGGCATGGTCCCGATCTCGCGGTGGTGGCGCGCCACGCGGGCCTGAGTGTTAATGAGGTCGTTTTGAAACACAGCGCAGCCGTCTATTCGGTCGGGGCAATCGGATTCTCGCCGGGCTTCGGCTACCTGTCCGGATTGCCACCCGAACTGGCAACACCGCGTTTGCCAATTCCCCGATTGCGCGTTCCTGAAGGCAGCCTGGCTATCGGAGCAGCGCAATCTGCGGTCTATCCGGTTGAAACGGCCGGCGGCTGGAACATCATTGGCCGAACCTCGCTCTCGCTGTTCGACTCCGACCGACCAGACCCATTCCTGCTGCGTGTCGGAGACACCGTGCGCTTCCGATCCGTCCGCAACATCCCAGTATCACCATTGATACGAACATATCGTAAACGATCTGACAGTCAAGGTATTGCCGTTCTGACTCCGGGACTACTGACGACCATTCAGGACCTCGGACGCTTTGGCTATGGTGCCTTTGGTATCTCGCCCAACGGGGCCGCTGACCAACGGGCTTCTCGACTCGGCAATCGTCTCGTCGGGAATGATCAGTCAGCATCAGTACTTGAGATCACCCTGGTAGGCCCTCACCTCCGATTCGACACCGGAGTCATCTGCGCGGTAACTGGCGAAGGACCCGATCCGCGACTCAATGGAGACCCGATCCCTCGCAATCAGGCGTTCCGGGCCTACCTCGGCGACCACCTCGCATTCGACCCGATCGACAAATCCGCCGGCGCCCGCTGCTATCTCGCCATCGCCGGTGGATTCGATGTGCCGGTGGTCATGGGGAGTCGATCGACCGACCTGGTCGCCGGCATTGGCGGTATCGAAGGTCGAGCCCTGATTCAGGGTGATGTTCTCTCCACGGGAAAACCAACGCACCGGCCGATCTTCGCTACTGCCCCGGAGCCAACCCGCACCCGCACCCGACTGCGCATCATGCCCGGCCCGCAGCGCTCCTGCTTCTCCGACACCACTTGGCACCGCCTGACCCAGCGTGAGTTCCGGGTGACCAACGACGCCAATCGGGTTGGAATCCGCCTCGAGGGTCCAGCGCTCCAGCCTCGTCAACGGATCGAGATGATCTCCGAAGGCGTCGTCACGGGATCG
>JBBJOX010000002.1:0-32296 GCA_037724245.1 Thermomicrobiales bacterium
GGAGTGGCGGCGGTGAGTTCAGTGAGAATCGCGTTCAGCACATCAACTTCGGCCTGCTGGGCGGGGATGACGCGCTCGGCAATGGTTTTGATTTCCGGATGAACGGCCATCGTCAGCGCGTCCTGTGATACTAGGATCGCCATTTTGTGATGCGGGATAACCTGCTGCACGAAAGCGAGATCAGGATTGTCGGCGGCGCAGAATGTCTCGACCTGCCAGTCAGCGCTCATTACGTTGCCCCATTCCTCCATCGGCACCGACCATGTCGTCAGCGAAGGAAACGCGGTGTGCATCGACTCGTGATCGTTGGGATCGCCGATCGCCGAATCTGGGTAGAACTGGTCGCGCAGCGTCTGAAGTTCCTGCATCTCGGCGGTTTGGGATTCGATAATATCGGCCGATATGTCGATCAGGCGCTGATCGGTCAGTGTCGATTGAGCAATCTCGGCGAGCGCGATGATGCTGCCATGGTGCGGGATCATCATATCGATGTAGGAAAGATCGAACTCGATCTCGGCCATCATCTCATGATCACCCATATCCATGTTCATGGGTGCCGGGGTGGCCGACGACAGCATGTCGCCACAGGCTGCCATTGCCCCCGGTGTTGCATGATCGGTGGCGCTAACGGATGCGGGAATGGCAACCACCAGCATCGATGTGGCAATCGCGAAACCTGTGAGCGTGGTGCGGAACGATCGTCTCTCAGTCATGATTGTGACCTCCTTCATTTCTAACATACCCTATATGGGTAGTGGTATCAATCGGTGATGTGTACGTGGCGCAGGACTTGCGCGTTCAGTGCAACCACGATCGTCGAGACACTCATTAGCAGGGCGCCGACTGCTGGGGGCATTTCGATGCCGATCGGAGCCAGCACCCCGGCGGCCAGCGGAATCGCCACGATGTTGTAGCCAGCCGCCCAAACCAGGTTCTGCAACGATTTCGACCACGACGCGGCCGAGAGACGTCGCACTCCGACAACCGTGCGGGGATCGCTGGTGGCAAGGATAATTCCCGCCGATTCGATCGCGACATCGGTGCCAGCGCCGATCGCGATACCGACATCGGCCTGGGCCAGCGCCGGAGCGTCGTTCACCCCATCGCCAACCATGGCGACGCGCCTGCCCTGTTGCTGCAACTGGCGGACTGCGTTCTGTTTGTCTTCCGGCAGAACTTCGGCGTAGACCTCATCGATGCCCAGCGGTTGGGCAATGTGCTCGGCAACGGATCTGGCGTCGCCGGTGATCATCACCACCTTGATCCCGAGTTCGTGCAGGGAATCGACAGCAGCGCGGGATTCTGGACGAGCCGTGTCTTCGATGGCGAAGGCACCGATCACGTCGTCATCGGCAATCAGATGCAGCACGGCGGCTCCGTCCCCACTCCAGCGATCGGTTTCGGTGGCGAACGCGGATGCGCCGGTCGGCTTCAGTTCGCGAAGCATGGCCGGTCCACCAACAGCAACGATCTGGTTGCCCACGCGCGCCCTGACGCCACGGCCGGCGATTGCCTGGAAATCCTTGGCCAGGGGTACAGTGACACCTCGTTCCTGCGCTGCGGTTACGATGGCCCGGGCCAGCGGATGTTCGCTGTCCCATTCCACGGCCGCCGCCAGTGCCAGAAGTGCGTCATCGTTTCCATCGAGACTGGCGAGCGAGGTGACCATTGGTTCACCCCGAGTCAGGGTCCCGGTCTTGTCGAAGAGCACGGTATCGACCGTACGCATGCGTTCGAGATCGAGTCGATCCTTGACGAGGATGCCGTTTTTCGCAGCGACGGATGTCGAAATCGAGATCACCAGAGGAATCGCCAAACCCAGAGCGTGGGGGCAGGAGATAACGAGGACGGTGACACTTTTGATGACGGCATTTTCGACATCACCGAGCAACGTCCAGACGATAAATGTGAGAAGTCCCGATCCTGCTGCAATGTAGAAGAGAAGTGCGGCGAACCGATCGGCCAGTGCCTGGGCACGGGAACGCGATTGTTGTGCCGCTTCGACCAGCCGTTGGATTCCGGCCAGCGATGTCGCCTCGCCAACTGCCTCAACCCGCACTCGTAACGCCGACATCGAGACAACCGTACCCGCCACGACCTTGTCGCCCGGACTTTTTTCGATGGCGCGCGATTCGCCGGTAATCATCGATTCGTCGACATCGGCAGTGCCTTCCTCGATCGCACCATCGGCAGGAACGCGGCTGCCGGGCCGTACGAGGATCAGATCGCCTTGCCCAAGTGCGTGCAGCGGGACGATTTCGGTCCCGGATTCAGTAATGCGTTCGGCTTCATCGGGGAGTAATGCGGCCAGTGCATCGAGCGCACCCTGGGCCTGACCGATCGCCTTCATTTCCTGCCAGTGTCCGAGCAGCATGATCGTGACGAGGAGTGCGAGTTCCCACCAGAACTCAAGATCGAACCAGCCGAGCGAGGTGGCAGCACTGGCCAGAAACGCGACGATGATGGCGAGCGAAATCAGCAGCATCATGCCTGGTTGCCGCTTGCGGATTTCGTCCCACCCGCCGGTCAGGAATACGGCTCCGCCATAGACGACGATGATCGTGCCGAACACCGGTCCAATCCACTCGCTGCCGGCAAAGTCGGGCATGTCGAAGCGCAGCCATTCCTGCACCATCTCACTGAAGAGAATGACCGGAATCGAAAGGGCCAGACTGATCCAGAACCGGATCCGGAACATATCGGCATGTCCGGCGTGTCCGCCGCCATGTCCAGCGTGTTCGCCATGATCCATTGGGCTGGTTGCTTCGTGCTGCGCATGCTGGTTCACGTTGGGAGACCCTTCACTGATCGGTCCTGTTCTCGTCCAACTATACCCATAGGGGGTATATTAGTCAACATGGCAGGACGTATGGTGAAGGATTCGTGGGATATGGGTGGCTGTGAATGTGCCACGCTGTGAACTATTGGCTTGACCCGGGGTGCAAACAGGAGGTGGGTCAGGTCGAACTGCCTCGGGCGACTCGCGGGCGCAGGTTCATCGAGTCGAGCGCGGCGACGAGGGCGGCGCTGATCACGAGATCGTCGTGGCCATCGCTCTCGGGTACGGACCAGCGCAGGATGTTGCCAGGCCCGTTCATCACCTGAAACGTCGTCGCCCGCATCTGGGCAAGGAATTCACGCGATTCGATCGCGTCATCGAACCGATAGTCACGAAAGCGGCCGGCGTCGATCAGGCCAATGAAATCCCAGCCGAGCTGACTCTTGCTCGATCCCGTGAACAGGAATGGCAAGACGCGGATGCCACCTCGATCCAGCGTTGCCGCCAGAAACGAGGCCAGACCGGCACCGATCCCGGTGGCATCGACGATCAACCAGGATGCCTTCCAGATGTTCCGGGCCAGATCGATGATCGTCTCGTGAAGCGCCGCATGACGCTGCCCGGTCCAGAGCCGACGGTCGACGACGCGATACACGGCGCGACCATCGGGACGTTCCTGCGTGTCGACCTCGACCACGGTCAATGCCGTGCTGTCGCGGCGCGAGCTGCTGGCGAAGGCGAGTGGCCCGCTTCCGGTTTCTTCCTCACCGGCAACATCGAGGAGCAGGGCATAACGCTTCCCCGGTGTGCCAGAGGTCTGGCGAGGGTGATCGCCTTGCATCTGGGCGAGACGATGCTCCGGGAAAAGACCGCCATCGCTGTCCAGTTCCTCCAGGCAGTACTCGGTGCGAACAAAGGGATGTTCCTCCCCAAGTTGCTGCATGCGTGCCCGCACTCGCTCTCCGTAGACCGGAACATCTGCTGCCACGATTTGCCATGGAACGAGAAAAACACGCTGCGTGCCGTCGCGCGCTTCGAGGATGCGAAGGTGTCGCATCTGCCGCGCGAGCAAGGTCGAACTGCTCCAGACTGTGCCCAGAAAGAGGGTTGTGGCGTTGGTACTGGCCGCCATCGGATCGAACACGGCGTCCCAGACATCCGGTTGAATGTCCTGCGCCTCGTTGGCGACCAGCAGGAGATCGGCAGTTTGGCCACGGGCGTTGGCTCCGGGCGCTGCCGAAACGAACCTCGCCCTGGCCCGACCGATCTGCGTGATTCCAGCGGCCGTACTCGTCAAGCAGGCAGTCAATGGATTCCCGCGCAGGCGATCGCGCAGGCGATCGCGGCTGAGTTCCGCCTGCGGTCTCAGCGTCGGTGCCGCAACCACGATCGTGCCGCCACGCTGTGAAAACCTCAACAGCAAAAGTGCCGTCAGTTGCGCCAGCATCTCGTCCTTGCCGGCCTGGCGCGAAAAGACGATCGCGAACTGGTGTCCGCGCTGGTTAATCACGCTGTCGAGGATCGCCTGAGCCGGGATCTGCTGATAGGGGCGCAGGGTGTGCGACATCAGCAATGACGAGAAGATATCGATGTCGCTGACCAGTCGATGAATTGCCCGGTTCACCCGCCAAGCACACGGCTGACGATATCGATCACGATCGCGCCGATAAGCACGAACACGAGATTGTTCAGTTTGCTCTTGATGTCGCGCACATCTTCGGAAATCGATTCGACCATCTGCCGGGTCACCATTTCGTAGCCGGATGGTTCATGCGAGGTCGAGCCCTGGTTAGGGTTGGCCTGTTGCAGCCGGCGGATACGTTCGACCTGGGCGCGGAGGGCATCACCCGACGGATCGCGGTGGGTTCCGCCGGGAAGCAGGGTGAGCGTCATTGCTGATCCTTTCGGGGGTGATCGATCGGATTCGTAATCGGCGCCAATCCGCCGAGTTCATCCAGCGCCTTGCTGAGTTCGTCGAGAATGTCGCTGGCCGATTGGCCGGTGAGTTCGTGGTGGGCCTGAACGGTACGCAACGTGACCGAGACGACGCGAGCGACGTTCATGGCGAGTCGGTTCAGGTCGTCTTCCTCGGCCAGTAATCGGGCGAGGACGACGCGCAGCGAGCCAATTTCCTCGGACAGACCGAGTTCGGCGAATTGCTCGACGGCCTGGGAGAAGATCGAATTGAGATGTTCGCCGTAGAGTGCTCGATAGTTTCCGTCCTGCAGACGCTGCACGAATTCCTGACGACGGGCCAAGGCGTTTGCCCGCGCGGTCGCGTTGGTGGTGGTTTTGGCTGACATGGTCCCTCCGGAGTGAACAGAACATATGTTCTATTTCTGTTCTGATATTCGAACGCGCTGCCGGGTGCGGTCTGCGCCAGACGAACCCGTGCCTCGTGCACTCGCTACCGGATCGAGGGAACCACTGGCAACCCTGACGCGTTTAGACCTTGATTGCAGCGATGTCGCGACACATCGAACGCATGACTTTCGTTCGCAGCGGGGTACCGAAACGTCGATGAGACGCCTGAAGTACCATTGCTTGCTGCGAACCGCCTTATCGGTCGCACGGGTCTTATTTGGAGAAGGAGGGATCATCTCCATGCGGAAACTTTTGACAGGTCTGTTCGCATTACTGATGCTCATCGGGAGCTCAGCTGGTGTGATGGCCGCGCAAGACGACGAAGCAACACCGGCAGACGATACAACTGCCGAAGCTGGCGAAGTGAATCCACGGGATCCACAGATTGGTGATCCGGTCATCTATTACAGTGAAGAGGGTGATCCTGTTGCCCAGTTCACGGTGACCGCCGTCGAAGCTGGCTGGGAGGGATACGATGAGTATTCCGAGCCACCTGCTGGGTCGCAGTATGTTGTGGTCTCGATGTCAGTCGAAAACCTGACCGAGCGCAGCACCTTCGAAGTCAGTGAGTATCGCTTCAGCGTTCAGGACAACCTTGGTTACCTCTATGGTTCGCCATACGTGAGCCCCGAGGAAGATCTGGATCCACCGCTGATCGAGAGTGATATCTCGCTCGAAGGTGAAGCCGTCGAAGAGTTCTCGCTCGTCTTCCTCGTGTACGAAGATATTGGCCTGAACTACCTCTACTACTCGGACAGCGGAATTCTGCTAACCCTGGTTGATCTCTCGGAGATCTAGGCTCATCCAATCCGATGAACGCCACAGCCTCGCGACCTTGCTACAAGGTCGCGGGGCTCTCCATCCAATCTCACCATTGCATCATTCATCGATACAGGAGATTCATCTATGCGACGCTTGTTCGGAGGACTGCTGATTCTGATAGTTGCGGCCGCGCTGATGCTTCCCGGATCAATGACTGCGGCAACACTCCAGGAATCGACACCTGTTTCCCGCGGTGGCGGGGATGTTCAGCCGGGAGAACCGGTTTCCTACATCAGTGAATCCGGAAGTGAAATAGCGACGCTCCAGGTAACGCAAGTTGTGCGACCCTGGGACGAATTTGATGAATTCTATGAGCCGACAACCGGTACCGAATATGTTGCCTTTCAAATAGAAGTGACCCACCTTGGTCGACGCGGCGATCTCGTGATTCGCGGATCCGACTTCCGACTCCAGGATGTCGATGGATTTCTGATCGGCGAGGCGTTTGCCAATGCCGTCGATGATGCGGAACTGGCGCCGACCGAAGATGATTTGGCGATCCCATCCGGGGAAACCATGCAGGTTGTCGTGGTCTTTCAGATAATCGAGGGAATCGATCTCAGCAATCTCTACTGGCTTCCCGAATACGACCGAATGATTACCGTGGCCGATCTTTCCAGCCCCGAGGAGTAGCCTCGTGGTGCGTCGGTCGCCTCGGTGACGGAACGCACGGATTCAATCGCGGACGATCCGGCTATCGTGCGACAATACGGATTCAGAAACGCGTTCAGGGTTCCCGGCCAGCTCGTCATCCGGACCCTGTTGTCGCATGGTCGTCTACCCCCGGGGAAAGTTTGTGCGCATTACCATCGTTGGCGCTGGTGCCATGGGATCCCTGCTCACAGCGCGTCTGATCCATGCGATGGCCGAGGGTTCGACTGCCGATTCCGATCAGACGATCGAACGCGTCGTGCTGTTCGGTCGCCCTTCCGAGCATCTCGAGGAAGTGGCCGCCAACGGCCTGACCCTGACCGAGCGCGATGGTACCGTTCGCAATTGGAAGATTCCGGTCACCAGCAATCCGAAAGATGCCGAAGGCAGCGATCTGGTGGTGGTTCTGGTCAAGGCCTGGGCTTCGGCCGAGGCGATTTCTCCACTCCGCACAGTGCTCAATCGGGATGCGGTGGTGCTAACGCTGCAGAATGGTCTCGGTAATTCCGCGTCGTTGCGAAGTGCCCTGCTGAACGAAGGTGTGCGCCCCCACGTCTGGCTGGGTGTGACCACGCAAGCCGCGATCCGCACCGCTCCAGGACACGTTACCCACACCGGTGCCGGAATTACCGCGATTGGACGGCGTACCTCCAGTGCGAACTCGCAGTTGCGGCAATATGGTTCAGTGCTCAGTTCTGCCGATTGGCAAACCGTAGCGGTGGACGATATTCATCGCTGGGTGTGGCGCAAGTTAGCCGTGAATGCCGCAATCAATCCACTGACAGCGCTGGCCGGTGTTGAAAACTCGGCGATTGCTACTGATCCGGCATTGCGGCAGGCGGCCTCGGCCCTCGCCTCGGAAGTCGTAGCTGTGGCGGAAGCGCATCAGGTCGCGATCGATCGCAACGAGATCCTGGCTGCCGTGGACGACGTGGCACGGGCAACCGGATCGAATCGCTCATCGATGCTGGTCGATCTCGAAACCGGGCAACGCACCGAGATCGATGCAATTAACGGTGCGGTCATTTCAGAAGCGATTCGGGTCGGGGTTCGCGTTCCCGCCAATCAGTTGGTGACGGCGCTGGTTCGCGCCCGCGAACGACAGAACCGGGCGAATCCACTGGCAGCACCCGTCGATGTCGACAGCAATTGACACGGTCTCATGACGCAATCAGCTGACAATCCACCGCGCAAGCGGCGACCGATGACGGTGCCACTCCTTCGCTCGACGAAGGTCCGCAACGGTGCCGTTCCGTTGACGATGGTGACGGCCTACGACGCACCGACAGCGGCCCTGGCCGACAGGGCCGGGATCGATCTGTTGCTTGTCGGCGATTCGGTGGGCACGGCAGTCCTCGGATTCGACAGCACGGTGCCGGTGACACTGGAGATGATGCTGCATCACCTTGCCGCCACCCGTCGCGGTGTGCCAACAGCGCACATCGTCGCCGATTTACCGTTTGGCTCGTACCAGTCAGGAACCGAACGCGCCATCGAAAGTGCAGTGGCCCTGATCAAGGGTGGTGCCGACGCGGTCAAACTCGAAGGTGGAGGGATGATCGCCGGTCGCATCCAGGCAATCGTCGATGCCGGCATCCCGGTCGTCGGACATATCGGACTGACTCCGCAAACGGCCGGTGCCCTTGGGGGATACCGATTGCAGGGACGCGACCTGGACAGCGCCAGGCACTTACTTGACGATGCGGCGGCGATTGAGGCGGCCGGAGCTTATGCGATCATTGTTGAAGTGGTGCCATCGTTGCTGGGCAAACTGATCACCGATGCGCTGACGATACCCGTGATCGGGATTGGTGCCGGGCCGGATACCGATGGCCAGATTCTGGTCTGGACCGATCTTGCCGGGCTGACCCAGGGACATACCGCTCGCTTCGTCCGCAAATACGCCGACCTCTCGTCGATTCTGGAAGATGCCTTCGCCGACTTTGCCTCGGATGTGAGGAACCGGACCTACCCAGCCCCGGAACACGAGTATCCGACGCCGGACGAGTTGCTGGCGCTTGCGCCGATCGATCCTGACGCATGACCAAGATTCTGCGAACGTTGGCCGATTTGCGGGTTTGGCGCGCCGATCGGCGGGGGGTCGGGCTGGTGCCGACGATGGGTGCCTTGCACGCCGGACATCGTTCGCTGATCGAACGAGCGACGAACGGGAATGGCGAAATCGTCGTCAGTATCTTTGTCAATCCAGCCCAGTTCACGAATGCGGACGATCTGGCCCGCTACCCGCGCGATCTTGATGCCGATGCCGAGATCGTCGCCGAAGCGGGCGGTACGGCGATCTACGCGCCCGACGCGAGCGAAATGTATCCAGCCGGCTTCGCCACCTGTGTTTCGGTGACTGGCGTAACCGAGGATTACGAAGGTGAGGCGCGCCCCGGCCATTTTGATGGTGTGGCGACCGTCGTCACAATTCTGCTCAATCAGGTACGCCCGGATCGAAGCTATTTCGGTGAGAAAGACTTCCAGCAATTGGCGATGATTCGGCGAATGCACCGGGATCTCTCGCTCCCCGGGGAGATCATCGAATGTCCGACCGTGCGCGATCATGATGGATTGGCGCTGAGTTCGCGCAACAGTCGATTGTCGGAATCCGGACGCCAGGCCGCGCTCGTGCTCAGCAGTACGCTGTTCGCGATGCGGGATCATGCGCTGGACAATCTGGAATCTCCGAGGCGATTGACGGTCATGGGGGCGGTGCTGATTAGCGCAAACCCTGCTGTTGCCCTCGACTATCTCGAAATAGTCGATCCGGCGACGCTCGATCCTGTCGATGCGCTGGCTCAAGGCTCCCGCGCGCTGGTTGCAGCAACGGTGGACGGAGTACGTGTGATCGATACGATCGAACTGATCCCCCGGTGACAGCGCACCCAACGTTCCGGCTATGGCTGGAGGCAACGCGACCACGGACCTTGCCGGTCGGTGCGGCCTCGGTACTGACCGGCGTGGCTCTCGCGATTCATCTCGATGGGTTTCACGCTCTTTCGGCGATTCTGGCGGTGATCACCGCCCTTTTGCTTCAGATCGCTGCCAACTTCGCGAACGATGCGCTCGATTTTCGACGCGGCGCAGACACGTTGGAGCGGGTTGGGCCGACCCGGTTGGCGGCATCGGGACAGGCATCGGCTGGCACCATCCTCGTTGCGACGGGCGTCGTTCTCGGTTTGGCAGTGATCTGCGGGCTCTATCTGGTCATGCGCGGGGGCTGGATCATTTTGGCGCTTGGGCTGGCGTCGCTCGTCTGCGCTGTCGCCTACACTGGCGGACCGTTTCCGATCGCCTACAAGGGTCTCGGGGAGGTCTTCGTCTTTCTCTTCTTCGGACCAACGGCGGTCGCCGGAACGGCCTATGTCCAAACCCGGCACTGGGAGTGGCAGATGCTGGCAATCGCGATACCTGTCGGTCTGATTTCGAGCGCGACACTGGTCGTCAATAATTTACGCGATATCGAGACCGATCGTCGAGCCGGCAAGAACACACTTGCAGTGCGCTTCGGTGCGAGGAAGACGATACTGCAGTACCGTCTGCTCTGGCTTGTCGGCACGATCGCACCGCCCATCTTCTGGTTGGCAGGGTGGCTGTCGTGGACGTGGGTGGTAACACTGGTGGCAGTGCCAGGCATCGTCAAACTCTGGCGGCTCGTCGGCAGCAAACGCGGTCGTGAGTTGAACATGGTGCTTGGCGCAACGGCACGGCACCAACTTGTGTATTGTCTCGCGTTGTCCGCAGCGCTGATTCTCAGTACGTAGAACACGATTCAAGGACTTCAGCGGTATGAACCAGACTCCCGACAGCACACCAGAATCCGATCACCAGTCCACCCGCGGAGCGATTCAGCGTGCGACCGACGTGCGCCATATGTTCGATCGCATCGTCCCCCGGTACGATCTGGTTAACCGGATCATGACCGGTTGGCGCGATGTGACGTGGCGGAAAATGGTCGCGAAACAGGTGGTCGCGGTCGAGGCCAAACAGCAGATCGTGCTGGATGTGGCGACCGGAACCGGTGATCTGGCGCTGGCGATTCGCAAGGCCGGGGTCAAGCACGTGATCGGGCTCGATTTCTCGTCCGCGATGATCACAGCGGCAGTTCGCAAAATCACCTCAAACGACGGCTCGGTGACCTTTCTCGTCGGCGATGGCATGCATCTGCCGTTCGAGTCTGGTGCCTTCGATGCCAGCACGATCTCGTTCGGGTTGCGCAACATGGCGAACTACGAGGCAGCGATTCGGGAAATGACCCGCGTACTCCGGCCCGGCGGTCGGTTCGTCTGTCTCGAAATGACACCATTCGGCCGGCCCTTGCTGGGGCCACTGTTCAAGGTCTATTTCGAGCGGATCGTGCCGATGGTTGGGGGATTGTTGAGCGGCAATCTCCGGGCCTATCGTTACCTGCCGCGTTCGGTTCGTGCCTTTCCCAAAGCCCACGATTTGGCGGAACTGATGCGCAAGACCGGGCTCGAGGATGTGCACTACCAGTTGCTCGGGTTTGGCACCGTGGCGATTCACAGCGGATCGAAACCGGCTTAGTTCGTCAACACCGAGAGGATGTTGCCAGACGGATCGGTGAACCAGGCGACATCGGGCCCCATGTTCTGCGCCACGCCACGGAAGATGTTCTTGCCGTCGGTGCCCATTTCCGGATAGGCGATTGTCGAAATACCCTTGGCAACTAGTGGATCAACTGCTTCGTCGATGTTTTTGACGGTGAAGTTGAGGACGGGGAAGGTTGCCGGTTCGTGATTGTCCTTCACGTAGAGCAGTACATTGGTTCCACCGTGGAGGTGCAGGACGAGGCCTGGTCCTTCGGCTTCGACATCGAGTCCCAGCTGGTCGCCATAGAAATGCTGTGCAGCCCCGAGATCGCTGATCGAGATTCCGCTGTATGCCCTGATGTCTTTAAACATGGGTCCCTCTCAACTCAGGAATTCACGAGCGAACGACTTCTTTCATCTGCTTCCATTCTGAGCGAGAGTGTGGCCAGCGGCTTCTCACAGGTTGTGGTATTTCCCGCTTTGAACCGGGTGACGGACATGTCGGCACACTGGACTACGGTCGAGTGCGCCCTAAAATTGGCTGGCAGATGCGTTGAAAGTAAGAACTCCCGAACAAAACATAGGCTTCAGGCACTTGTGAAAATGATCACAAAACAAAAGCGGCGGATTGGCTTGCAATCGGTGAACCTAATCGCCGTCAAAGGTTCGATTGTCATGCCTCATTGACACGGTTCGTGATACTCTTTTATGCGCGGTAATCGAACCGTGCCACGGTCGGAACCAGCCGACTGCGCGGTTCGGAACACGGTCTCCCCGGCTTCTGATTCCTCATCGCCAGCCAGGTGTTGCGGGTCGTGTTTTTTGCACAGATGATGTGAAGTGTCACAGAGTGGTGACTGCGCATATCAAGGAGCAAAACGGTAACATCATGGGCGACCTAAGCGCGTTTTTTGGGCCAAATGCGGGCTACGTGCTGGAGCTCTACGATCGGTTCGTCGCTGACCCTTCGACGGTTGATGACGACGCTCGCCGGTTCTTTGCCACGTTTTCCCCGGACAGTCTGAACGGACTCAGCAGTGGTGCCACAGGTACCGCGATTCCGGAACTCGACGTTGCCAAAATAGCCGCCGCAGTTGGGCTTGCAACCGGCATTCGGGAGTACGGCCACCTGGCTGTGGATCTCGACCCGCTTGGCACCCCACCGACCGGAGCACCGGAACTCGATCCTCGGACCTATGGATTAACAGACGACGATTTACGATCGCTGCCGGCCGCCGCTGTCGGTGGCAGCGCCGCCGAAGGTGCCGCCAACGCCTTCGAGGCGATTGCCAAACTGCGCGATCGCTACACCCGAACTGCCGGATTCGATTTCGATCATATCCAGGTCGCCACCGAGCGAGCCTGGCTGACCCAGGCGGTTGAAACTGGTCAGTTCGAAAAGGCCCTCGACGACACCGCCAGCAAGCGGTTGCTCGATCGATTGAGTCAGGTCGAAGGCTTCGAGAAGTTCCTGCATCAAACCTATCTCGGTCAGAAGCGATTCTCGATCGAAGGCAACGATGTTCTCGTTCCGGTGATCGATCAGATCATCGATGACGCCTCGGCCCAGGGTTCGACCGAAGTGCTGATGGGCATGGCCCATCGCGGTCGACTCAATGTCCTGACACACATTCTGAACAAGCCGTATGGCGCGATCATCGCCGCCTTCGAAGGCGGCAAGCGCAAGAAATCCTCGGCGACCGATGCGGGTCAGGAATTGCGGACTGGTGATGTGAAATATCACCTCGGAGCCCGCCTGGCACGCAATCCGGATACCGGCGAACGCGTCAAGCTGCCAGTGGTTCTGGCACCAAACCCGAGCCACCTCGAAGCGGTCAATCCGGTCGTGCTCGGGATGGCCCGGGCCGGACAGGACGATCGCACCCACGGTGGACCTCCGGTTCAGGACAACAAGCGAACGCTGGCGATTTTGCTGCACGGCGATGCGGCCTTCCCCGGACAGGGTGTGGTTGCAGAAAGCCTCAACCTGGCCAATCTCCGTGGCTACAACGTCGGTGGCGCAATTCATATCATTGTTAATAACCAGATTGGCTATACCACCGACTGGCAGGATTCGCGTTCGACCCATTACGCCAGCGATCTTGCCAAGGGATTTGAAATCCCGGTGGTGCATGTCAATGCCGACGATCCTGAATCCTGTCTCACTGCAGCGCGCATGGCCATGGCCTATCGCAAGGAGTTCGGCAAGGATTTCCTGATCGATCTGGTTGGCTATCGTCGTTGGGGGCATAACGAAGGTGACGAACCAGCCTTCACCCAGCCGCTCATGTACCAGAAGATCACGAAACACCCAACGGTCCGCGCCCTCTGGGGCGACACGTTGATCGCCAAGGGCATCGCCACCAGGGACGATGTGCAGGCGGCCGAGAAGCGAATCCTCGATCGATTGTCGAAGATCCGCCGCGGTGTTGCGGAGGGTACGGAAACCTTCGACGATGACGAAGTCACGCTGGTCTCGCCGCGTGAGGAAGTCACCACGGCAGTCACCCCGGAAGTCCTCCAGGTGCTGCAGAAGGCGATTCACGCAACACCGTCTGATTTCACCCCGAACGCAAAACTCAAGCGTCAGTGGCAGAAGCGATCCGCTGTGCTCGACGATCCCGAAGGGTTGTTCGACTGGGCTCACGCCGAGGCGCTCGCCTTTGCCGCGATTGTGGCCGATGGCACTCCCATCCGCCTGACCGGGCAGGATGCCGAACGCGGTACGTTCAGCCAGCGTCACATCGTGTTGCACGATGCGAAGACCGGGAATCAGGTCACACCGATTCAAACGATGAGCGAAGCAAAAGCAACCTTCGGCGTCTACAACAGTCCGCTCTCCGAAAACGCGGCGATGGGATTCGAGTACGGCTACAGCGTTCACGCGCCGGAAGTGCTCGTGCTCTGGGAAGGTCAGTTCGGCGATTTCGTCAACGGCGCCCAGATCATCGTCGATCAGTTCATCTCGGCAGCGCGCGCCAAGTGGAATCAGGAACCGTCGCTGGTGCTGTTGCTGCCGCACGGATTCGAGGGTCAGGGACCGGAGCATTCCAGTGCCCGTCTCGAGCGATTCCTCCAGCTGGCGGCGCAGGACAACATGAGGGTCGCCAACTGCACCTCGGCCGCTCAGTACTTCCACTTGTTGCGGCGTCAGGCAGCCCGGCTCGAATCCGATCCGCGTCCATTGATCCTGATGACACCGAAGAGTCTGCTGCGCCATCCAATGGCCTCGTCCAAAGCCAGCGATTTCACGAGTGGCACCTTCATGCCGGTGATCGACGATGCGAAGGCGGCCGATCGGCGGGACAAGGTCACCCGGCTCGTGCTTTGCAGTGGTCGTGTCGCGATCGATCTCGAAACCAGTGACCAACGCGACACGTCGGAGCAGATTGCGATTGCCCGCGTCGAGCAACTGGCTCCGTTCCAGACCACTGCCCTGCGCACCGTTGTGCAGCAGTATTCGAAGCTGGAAGAGATCGTCTGGCTACAGGAAGAGCCGCGGAACATGGGCGCCTGGAGCTTTATGGGGAGTCGCCTGGCTGAGACGTTTACCGGGATTCCGGTGCGTTACGTCGGACGTCCCGAGCGCTCCAGCCCGGCCACCGGATCGGCCGATTTCCATACACTCGAACAGAATCAGCTGGTCGCCAACGCCTTTGCAATGGACGTAACGACCGCTCATGCCAACGGCAATGGATCCGCAAACGGGTCTGCCAACGGCACAGTTCGCACCAAGAAGCCAGCCAAGCGGGCCGTCACCACATCGTAATCGACCAATCAGTGGGCCAGACCCCGGTTTGGGCTGGCCGTCAGGAGAGCAAGAACAAGCATGGCAATTGAGATCAAGGTTCCGCCCCTGGGAGAATCGTTGGTCGACGCCGTCGTGGGCCAATGGCTCAAAAGCGAAGGCGACGCGATATCCCGTGGTGAAACCATCCTCGAACTCGAGACGGACAAGGTAAATCTGGACGTCACGGCCGAGGACGATGGTGTGCTCTCCGCTATCTCCAAACAGGAAGGCGAAATCGTCACGGTTGGTGAAGTGCTCGGTACGCTCGATGCCGGTACCACTGGCGCAGCCGCGGAACCGGTCAAGGTAGAGCCAGGAGCGCCCGAAGTCGATGAACCAGCACCGGTCGCCGACGATCCAGCACCCGCTGTTCAACCAGCTCCAGCTCCTGCTGCCGATCCGGCCCCGGCAACCGCAGCTCCGGCCGCTGACGCAGGTGGCGATAGCCGCGCCGCGCCGATCGTGAAGCGCATGGCCGAGGAACACGGGATCGATCTGGCAACTGTTGCTGGCACGGGCCCTGGCGGTCGAATTACCCGGGACGATATCGTTTCCCAGGTAGCGCGTCAGGGTACGGCATCCGCTCCTGCGGCGAACGTCGCGTCAGCAACTCCCGATCCGGCGCCATTGCAGAAATCGCAGCCAGGCACGCCTGCACCGGCACCTTCCGGTAATGCCGATCGTGAGGAACGGGTTCGGCTCTCGCGTCGTCGGCAAACGATTGCCACTCGCCTCGTCGAAGCGCAGCAAACCGCGGCGATGCTGACAACGTTCAACGAAATCGACATGAACGCCGTGATGGAGCTCCGCACGCGGCGCAAGGATGCGTTCAAGGAGCGGAACGGGGTCAATCTTGGCTTCATGTCGTTCTTCACGAAAGCCACCATCGGTGCATTGAAAGCATTCCCCCAAGTGAATGCAGAGATTCAGGGCACGGAGCTGGTTCTCAAAAAGTACTACGACATCGGGATCGCCGTTGGCGTCGAGGACGGATTGGTCGTCCCGGTGATCCGCGACGCAGATCGCATGAGCTTTGCCGGAATCGAGAAGGATATCGTCCGTCTGGCTGGCAAGGCCCGGGACAACTCCCTGGCGATCAGCGATCTGACAGGCGGAACCTTCACGATCACCAACGGCGGGATCTTCGGGTCGCTGATGTCGACACCGATCCTGAACGCGCCGCAGGTCGGCATTCTGGGAATGCACACGATCCAGCAGCGTCCGGTCGCACGCGACGGCGAAGTCGTGATCCGCCCGATGATGTATGTCGCCCTGTCTTACGATCACCGCATCGTCGACGGTCGGGAAGCGGTCCAGTTTCTCGTCCGGATCAAGGAACTGATCGAAGACCCGGAGTCCCTCCTGATCGAGGGATAATCGTTACATCGACACGAGCGTCAAACGGGCATCCACATTGGATGCCCGTTCTGGATTCCATCGGTTGTCGTCGATATCGATTGGCTAGAACTCCTCGTGCAAGCGGACGACGGCGCGGGGGAACATCTGGCGGAGTGACGACTGTGCATCGTGATCGGGATCGCCCCAGCCGCGAAGCCGGAAATCAGCCGGATCCTGCCCGGCGAAGACGAGCGCCGACAATCCCTGAATCGTCAAAGCTGCATTCGCCTCGCCACCACGGCCTACCTCGAGCATCCCATCGCTGCCGGCGGCCAGAGTCCAGGTTCCGGTATTCCAGGCACATTGCGAATCGACCAGTTCGATCGCAATCGAACCGGGACCAACCTTCAACCCGGAAAGCGCTGCAACATCGACCACCCGACCCATCGGCGTCGTAAAGAACTCGTCGTGATTGACGACTTTCGAATACAGATCAGCCGCCCAGTATTCCGGAAGATCATCCCAGGCAAGACTGATCTTGATCTCGTTTACCTGATCGACGTGACGTCCAAACCACTGGAGCAACAGCAACCGGGCTTCGGGGCTGTCGTAGTAAAAGGAATTGGCATCGAGCGTGCCGGTGTACCCGGTGATCTTGAAGGTGGCCGCGCCGACCACCGTTCCCGACTGATCGCGTGCGAACACGATCCACTTGGTGTTCCGTTTCTTGTCGGAGAGGGCATTCGCCAAGTCGTTGACTGCGAAGCCGTGGGTTCGGCCCTGATATCGCTTCAGATACTCTCGCCACTCATCGAACCCATCGTGCATGAACACTTGCTCGGCACTGCCGCTGACCTCGATTTTCGCCAGCGGGGTCAACGTCGCCGATGCGAAACGAACGAATTTCGACTGTGACATTGGCGCGTAGCCGAGCCGTTCGTAGAACGATTCGCGGAACGGGTAGAGCGTGGTGACAGGCTCCCCGTACTCGTGCATCGATTCGTAGAGTGTCGAGAACAGCGAGCGGATCAATCCCTGACGCCGCGCTGCGGGAAGGGTTGCGACACCGCCAACGCCACTCATCTTCATGACCTTGCCGCGCACATTCTGCGTCATCGGAAAGAGTCCCGCCGCCGCCTGGGGTGCGCCATCGACAAAGGCGACGAAGGCGCGCACGTTCTTCAGAAAGGGGAGATTCTCTTCGTCCTTTGATGCGTCACGAACGCTCGGGGATGATCCGAACGCATAATCTGCGACGAGGCGCACCTTGTCGCCATAATCGCTGGCGGCAACTTGTTTGATGTCGATCGAACTCATGCTGTGGTTCCTGTCTTGTCATATCGCGTGCAGAGAAGTCAACCTGGTGGCTCACACAAAAAATAGAGGCAATCGTGAGACTGCCTCCACCCTCTGTTCGTGAGATCAACGGATGCATTTACAGGTAGCCTACCCCAAATACAAGGGATATGATCCCCATGATCAGTCCAGCTGCGATCGCCGCGACGATACCGGTGATGATCGCTCGCCCGGTCGTGATATTGAGGGATTGCCGGATGGCGATAATCGACGTCACAATCGCCCAAATGCCGCCGATCAATCCGACGAGTGCCCCGAGAAATGGAATGAAGCCGACAAACGCGACAATTCCCGGAACCTGCGCGTAGCCGATCGTGCGGAGTACCGCTTCGAACGTGGTGTTGGTTGTCGGCGTTCCAAAGAGACTCGTGCCAAAGAAATAGGCGAGTCCGGAAAAGACCAGCCAGATGACGAACGCCCCGATCAGCCCGACGACAAACCCGGCCACTCCTTCGCCAAGTCCACCGATACCACCAGCCACCGCGACGACGCCCACGACGATCGCGGCCTGCTTTGTCGCCACTGGGTCGTGTTCGATCGTCTCATAGGTGGGAACATCGAGCTTGATGACCCCGATACTTCTATCCACGATTACGTTGCCGGTTTGCTGCATCATCGTCCCGAAGCTCCCTCATTCGTCGACGCGGTCCCGAGGCCCACTGCCAGGATCGCGTTCGCCTTCGCTTGATCGAGCCTCAAGTGTACGGGCTCATTCCGAATGTGTTCGAATCAGGCCACGATCACCAGCAGCGCTGTTCCGATTGCAGTGGCACTCGTCGCCAGAATCGCCGTAGCCAGTGCCTGATCGAGACGTAAACCGATGGTGTGACGAATGGCGAAGACCATGGTCAGCACCGCCCAGATCGGCACAATCACCGCCAGCATCAACCCGATCAGGGGAATGAATCCGAACAGTGCGAAGATACCCGGCGCATGCGCAAATCCGACAGTTCGCAGCAGTGAAGCAAGCGGAGGCCCTGCCTGCAGCGGCGAGAGGCGTTTCGCCTGGTACCAGGCCACACCGGAAAACGAGAGCCAGCTGAGAAACGGGACGGTCATCGCAACCGACGACCAGCCAAAGCCATCGCCCTGCGTTCCGAGAATGATCAGGCAGAGCAGGGCGAAGCCGGCAGCAACGATCCCGATTTCCTGACGCCGATCGAACTGCGATCGGATTGCCTGCAGACGCGACTGGTTGATCGAGCGGCGAGTAGCACTCTCGATCAGGGACAGGGCGCGTCCGGATACCACGACCCAGGCAACCAGCGTCACCAGCAGAGCAACCGTCAGCCAGCCGAACTGGCTGACGCCACCGATGGCCGCAGCGACGGCGACGATTCCGACGACGGCTGCTGCCTGTACGGTGCTTTTCCGATCCTGTTCGATCCGGCGATAGGTCGGCAGATCCAGTGTCATCACACCGACGAGACGACTCATGAAGGTGACCGGGGGATGAAGCTGTAGCACGTTGAAACTCCGTTGACGATGAAGCACGCGATCGGACTGAGCATTGTCCGTTCCTGTACGTTCAAGTCTAGGAAACCGGTGCCTTCCGGATATGGTGGCTAACCGGAAGACCGATGGTAGTGATTTTCGGTAGGGGCGGGGATCAGGGCCACCGGCGATGCCCATGCCCAAGGTTTGCGGGACGGATCGATCAGATCAAAGACAGGCTCGGAACCTGCGGCCGAAGTTAGTCCTAGCCGTGGAGTTGCAGGCTCTGATTGGCTGTTTTTTGGGCGGCGAAGCGGGCGAGGGCGAAAGGTGCAATCGGGAGCGAGGTCGATCCGTCCAGCACGAGATCGGCCAGGATCGAACCAGTGATTGGTCCGAGGCAGAAGCCGTGACCGCTGAAGCCGGCGGCGATGTGCAAGCCGTCGATATCGGGCGAACGTTCGATCACCGGCAGAACATCCGGTGTGCGATCGATCAGCCCACCCCAGACCTGGGCCACGCGAAGGTCGGCGATGCCGGGCAGCACGCGGATCGAACTCTGGATCGTGTCGGCAATCTGCTGCACGGTTGGCTGCACATTGAAGGCATCGTGATCTGTTCCGGGCCATGGCGTATTGCCGACGGTCAGGCGGAACCGGCCGTCCACCTGCTGCCGACCGGCGAACCGACCGGACGCAATACCGATCACCTGATCGAGCATCGGCGGGGCGGGAACGGTTTGTACAGCCGGGACGTGCGTCAACTGCATCGGAAAGCTGAGGCCCAGCGGTGCGAGCAATCGGGGTGTGTAGACACCGGCCGCAACGATCACCGCATCGGCGGGATAGGATGCGCCGATCGTCTCGACCCCGGTCACCTTGCCATTCAGTGTCGTGATCGCCGTCACTTTGATCCCGGTCACGAGTGTTGCACCAGCACGAAGCGCGGCCGCAGCAAATGCCTGCACAGATTTGGTCGGATTGGCATGACCGTCGGTGGCGCAGAACGACGCAGCGTGTACGTTGTCGGTGACAGCAGGAGCGATTGCCCGGATATCGGCGACCGAATCAAGAAAGGTCATGCTGATTCCGGCGGCGTTTCCAACATCGACCACCGTCGAGATCGTCAGCACGTCCTCGGCCTCGAGGGCGAGCCGCAGGTTGCCGAGCTGACGGTATTCCGTATTCGCACCCAGTTCCTCGTCGAGTGTTTTCCAGCGTTTGACTGCGGCTTCGGCGAGCGGCAGCTCGGCCGGATGGCGGCCGGATTGCCGAACTCCGGCCAATGTCCAGCCGGAGGCCATACTGGCGAGTTCGCCGCGTTCGAGTAAGGTGACTGATGCGCCGCGGCGGGCCAGCTCGTAGGCGGCTGCGGTCCCACTGATTCCACCACCGATGATGACGACCTGCGCACTCACGATGTGTACTCCTTGTAATGTTATGGGCCGATACGTCGACACTGGTTATCTGGACTTGAGGGTTTCCGTAGGGTCATCATCAAAAAGAAAATCGCTTGCGATGTAGCGGATGCGATCCATTGTCTGTAACCTGAAGTTTTTCGCCCCCAAAACCCGGTAGAGCCCAGCTCTGCGCCTACCGTTGGAGGAATGGCAGGTGGGTATGGTCAGGCTTTCGATCGTGGATCGAGCACATCCCGCAAGCCGTCGCCGACCAGATTGAAGGCAAAGACGGTAATCAGCAAGGCCACTCCCGGAGCCAGGCTGAGCATCGGCAGATTCGCGAGGTACGTCGTTCCTTCTCGAATCATCTGTCCCCACGTTGCCGTCGGTGGCGGAACGCCAAGCCCGATGAAACTGAGACTGGCTTCGAGGCGGATTGCCGAGGCCGTCCACAGGCTCGCCAGCACCACAAGCTCGCCACCGATGTTCGGGAGAATATGCTTACCGAGAATGATTGCGTTGTTCTGACCAACGGCTCTCGCTGCCTCGACGAACTCTTTCTCCTTGAGACCAAGTGTGGGACCGTAAGCGATGCGAGCGAAACGCGGCGTGATCGTCAGCGCGATCGCGATGATCAGCTTGTCCATCCCGGAACCAAGAACCGCCATCACGAGGAGACCGGTAATCAGGTCCGGAAACGACAGCATGATATCGACGAGGCGCATCAGCGCCGCTTCGAGTTTGCCACCGAAGTAGGCAGCGACCACGCCGATCGTCGTCCCCAGAATGCCACCGAGCACCACCGAGATCACACCGACCTGCAAGGCAACGCGCGTGCCGTAGAGAATCCGCGAGAGCACATCGCGACCGAAGGCGTCGCGACCGAGCCAGTGCTCGGCCGATGGCCCCTGCAGGCGATTGATCGTGCTTTGGGTCATCGGGCTATGGGGCGAAATCAGTGGCGCCAGCAGCGCCACAACCACGATGAGCACGATCAGGACCAACCCGACCAGTGCCGATTTGTTACGCGAAAATGTGCGCCAGGCCCGTTGCCGTTGTGAAATCAGCTTGATCGGAGCACGTGGCGATGCAGCACCGCCAGTTGTACTCCGGGACGTCGTTGCTGCCATGTTAGCGCCTCATCCTGGGATCGACCCACGTATAGATGATATCCACGATTATGTTCACAATAATGATGATCAGGGCGTAAATGACCATGATCGCCTGCAGCAGGTTGTAGTCCCGGGTTTTCGTGGCTCCGACCATCAGTTTGCCAAGCCCGGGTCGGGCGAAGACTTCCTCGGTGAGCACCGAACTGCCGATCAGGCCAATCGTGAAGATACCGGTCAGGGCAACGATCGGCACCATCGCCGGTCGCAACGCGTGACGGATCATCACGACGCGATTGACCAGACCCTTGGCCCGGGCCGTTCGCACGTAATCATCGGAAAGCACATTCAGCATTACGGATCGTGTCATACGGGTGACGTACGCTGTTTCGACGAGACCCAGCGTGATGGCAGGCAGCACCAGGGAGTGGAGATTGGCTGCTGGCTCCGAGAACGTTCCCGCCCCGATCGCTGGAAACCAGCCGGCCCTGGCCGACAGAAAATACATCAGCAACAACCCGATATAGAACGCGGGGGCGGACAGCCCGGCCAGCGAAACCACGCGAACCAGATAATCGACCCAGGTATTCTGCCGGATCGCTGTAATCACACCACCGGGAATGCCGATGGCCAGCGCGATCAGAATAGCGGCAAGTGTCAGTTCAAGCGTATAGGGTATGACATAACGAATTTGATCCCAGGCAGGTTGACGGGTGACCAGGGAATCGCCGAGATCGCCCTGAACCAGACCACCGAGATAGGTTACATATTGTTTCCAGATCGGCTCGTCCAGCCCCATTTGCGTGCGCAGCGCCGCCAGCGATTCGTCGGTCGCGTTGTCGCCGAGAACAGCCTGGGCCGGATCGCCAGGGATCACCCGGACGATCAGGAAAATGATAGTCAGCACCGCGAACATGGTGGGTATGGCGAGCAGCAGTCGCTTCAGTATCAGCCTTAGCACGCGCTCCCCTTCGATTTAGACACGGCTACTGCTCCTCTAAAAAGAAAACAGGCGGCGTCAGCCCACGCCGCCTGCTCCTCCGGTGATCAACCTCACCACCGGGTCGAAGCTGGCTCCGACCCGGTTCCTGTCGTGATTATCCGGTAATGGTGGTCGTCTCGTCGATGCCCGGGTAGAGCTGGGGAATCGAGACGAGTTCGTGCCCGTAATCGACAGTGTTTGCGCGGGCATAGACCTGATTCGTGTACATCAGACCGTAGGCCGCGAAATTCTGCTCGATGGTGACATTAATCGCCTGCCAGGCAGCAATCTGCGCGTCCGGATCGATTTCGGCTCGTGCCGCAGCGATTTCAGCGTCGAGCGTGAACTTCGAGAAGTTCGTGCTGCCGCCACCGGTCGTGAAGAACGTGCTCAGGTAGGTATCGGCCGAAGGTCGATAGGCGATGTAGATCGTGATCGCGTTCGAACCTTCGCGAATCTGTTCGTGCATCGAGGCGTGCTGCACGGATTGCAGCTCGACAGTGATCCCGATCTGGGCCAGCTCTTCCTGAAGCACGGTGTAGTTCGTCAGGTAGGCGGACTGCTCGGATGTCACGAGATTGAGGGTGAAGCCATCGGCATAGCCAGCTTCAGCCATCAATTCCTTGGCGCGATCGATGTCCTGTGCGTAATTGACTCCGGCGGCATCTGCCTCTTCGACAGAAAGCGAGCCCGGAACGAGTCCCGATGGCACAACCGAGTAAATCGGCTCGGCAACCGGGGAACCAGCCAAGGCGACATGATTGTCGCGGCTGACTGCCAGCAGAACGGCCTCACGAACCAGCGGATCGGACAGATACTCGTTGGTCACATCGAGGTTCAGCCAAACGGCTTCACCGACACCAAAGACATCGGCGGTGTAATCGCCGAGACCGTTGATGCGATCGACGAACTGTGCTTCGGGCAGACCATTGATGACATGGAGTTCGCCGGATTGCAGACCGAGTTCACGGGCGGTGTTGTCGGCGATGTATCGAACTTCAACTCCGGCCAGTTGTGGCGCGCCGCGGAAGTAGGATTCGTTGGCAACCAGCGCAGTGCTGGTTTGCGGGGTGTAGGCGGAGAACATGAACGGCCCGGTACCAACCGGTGCATTCATGAATCCATCAGCACCGAGCGCCTCGTAGGCCTGCTGGCAGATGATGTATCCACCGGAGTAGTTGGCGAACTTCGGCATGAACACGGCCGGACCAATTGGCTCGGCAACGATCACCTTGACCGTCACATCATCGACCATTTCGAAGGTCATTCCTGCATAGTCAGCAGAGACACCGGATGTCTCGACTGTCGCTGCTTTTTGCAGGGAGAAAACGACATCGGCAGCCGTCAGCGGATAGGCTTCCGATGACGCACTTGGATGGCACATGGCATCGGTGCGCAGCGTGAATGTCCACGACTGCGTGCCATCGGCTTCAGCAACTGGTTCCGGGACCGCAGTCGCCAGATCCGCTTCGAAGGTCGAGGCATCGCCCGGTGTGAACCGAACCAGGCCGTTGAACATCATGTCGACGACGGTTCGATCCTGTGTGCCCGAGGCAAAATGTGGATCGAGAAAGGCCTTGTCACCCGAGTTGGTGCCAAGGATCAGTGTCTGTCGTTCTTCCTGAGCCGAAACAGTGCTGAACATGGCACCGAACGACGTCAGCAAGATGACGACAACACCGAGCATGGAGAGAGAGCGGGTCCGTCTACTCGTCATAGTTCCTCCCGGAAAGTCCTGTTTCATGCCGACACCAATGTCGACATTCGCGTTCCCCGTCCGCATGACGAGAATCGATCGTCGAACCGCCCGCAAACCCGGATCTGGATGTGCGATGTTCGACATAGGCAACGAGCCCACGTTGCGGTCGCGTGCCGCAGTGCCTTCCTTTCTCGTTTGCTTGATACGAATGTAGCAGAAACAGGCACTGCAGGCCGGAAAATGGCCACCAACAGGCTGATGTGCTGATGTCATCCTGCCATAGAATGTGATCTGGGAACGACGTCCCTCATTCCGGAGACATCTGTGCTCGAATCCCGACGTTTCAGAATTGCCCTGCGCTTGTGCAGGGAACACAAGGCGATCCACATTGGATTCGTGATTCTCCTGCTGTCTGGCCTGGTACCGGGTCCGGTTTCCGCCCAGACACCGCCCTCGACCCCGGTGGCGACCGATGAACCATTTCCCGAGTACGAAATGGATCTCTTCTTCGATCCATCGAAGCGAAGTATCGAAGGATCGCTCAGCGTCGAATGGACGAATACGACCGGCGGCGAACAATCCGATATCTACTTCCGCCTCTATCCCAACGCGGACTATTACGGAAATGGAGAGACACTTGTCGGCGAGGTGAATGTCGATGGTCAACCGGTTGAGACGGAGATTCAGGACGATCCGACCGTCCTGCAGGTGACGCCGCCAGCACCCGTGGCCGCTGGCGATTCCGTCACGATCGGCCTGCAGTTCCTGACCGTAATTCCGGTCGATTCCGCCGCCGGATTTGGCATTTTCCAGCACGACAGCCAGGCCGATATCTGGAATCTGGCCGACTGGTACCCGATTCTGGCCGGATATGAACAGGAAACCGGCTGGTATCTGCAGGAACCGACGCCGTTCGGCGATCCCACGTTCAGCGAAACGTCCCGTTACGATGTCACGATCGAAATCCCTGACACCATGCTCCTGATTTCGACGGGTGAAACCACGGCCACCCAGCCGGGTCTGGCGGGAACGAGCAAGCAGTCCATCGAAACCGGCCCGGCTCGTGAGTTCGCGATGACGTTGCTGCCGGCCGACGTCGAGCAGGTCGCAACCGCCGCCGCCGATGTGACGATTCAGGTCACCCTGCCTCGCGATCGCTCGGTTCCCGGTCTCGCCGAGTTCATGGCAGAGACTGCGGCCGGTGCACTGAAGCAATACGAACTGTGGATGGGAGACTATCCATCGCCCGAACTCGATATCAGCGTGGCCGATCTGAGCGGCGCTAACGCAGTTTCGTGGAGTGGCACCACCTGGTTTGGTCTCGAATCGATCGTTGCCGATGGTGAACTTTCGGAGGAAGAGAAAGTTGGGCTGGCCTTCGTGATTCTGCACGAGGTGGGACACCAGTGGATTGCCGACATCGTGGGCTCGAACAACAACGATCACGGATTCATGACCGAAGGGCTGGTCAACGCGCTGGCGGTGCTGGCGGCGAATGACATCTACGGAGCCGATCGAGCAGATGTCTATCTCCGCTCGTGGGTTGCTGGTCCCTACTCGTCGCTGCTGAACGATGGTCGCGACGGAATCGCCGACGCCCCGATCAGCAACGAGACGATCGGCGTCCTGCGCACACTGCTTGTTTATGGAAAAGCCGCTGTCGGCTTCATCGCGATCTGGAACGATCTGGGCGAAACCGCGTTTCTCGATGCACTCGAAGCGTATAGTCGCGAGTTTCGCTTCGCGATCAGCGAGCCAGACGATTTAATGGGGGCGTTCGAGGATGCTGCCGACGCGGAACTCGACGAACTGTGGTCGTTCTGGTTCAGTGAAGCGGACGCGACGCGGGAAGATCTGGATGCGGTGCTCGAAGCCTGTACTGCCGAACTTCAGGCTGCGAGCTGATCGGTCGGCGCCCAGTTTCAGAATGCTGACGATCTGAAATCGCGATTCTATCCGCGAAATCAATCCACTTGTCATGGTTTCAACGCTATGCTCACTGTCGTTACTGTGAACGGTCGGTTTATGAGGAGAACGTTTTCGCATGTGCGCCGCTTCGCAACAGGTATCCGGGTCCAGCCAATCAGAAACCGTGACGACCTTGAACATCATCGGACCGGCCTCGGCCTCGGTGGGGCTCGGAAGTCGGATCGATATCCAGATTCCATCGTTTAACCAGACCTGGCTCGATGCCGAACGTGATTTCGGGACCGTGGGCGATGGTGTGGCAGACGATACGATTGCCTTGAATAGCGCGATCCAGGCGTCCGGTGCGCAACGGCGACCACTGATCATCCCGGCGGGATCCTACAAGATCAGCACCCAGATGCTCGTTCCCAGCAACGCCGTCATTTTTGGATACGGTGCCGTGCTGCTGAACTACACCGATGTCGTGCCGGAAGAGAGCTATCTCGGTGTCGCCCTCGTTGTCTCGTCGGAGCGCGCCGATTCTCCGGTCACCGATGTCAAGATTTACGGAATCGAGATAGATGGTCGCCGCGCCAGTCAGACCGTGGGCAAGGCCGGACTCAAGGTTCAGGGAAATGTCCGCAACCTGCTGGTCAAGGATTGCTACTTTCACGACAACTCGACCGACGGCTGGCTGATGATCCGCTCATCGCTGGGGGACGATCTGATTCCGGAGCACTGCGTGTTCGAAGACGTCGTCTGCCTGAACAACAGTCGGCAGGGAGCGTCGATCTCGGTCGGACGTCACATCGTCATCCGGGGCGGAGACTATTCGCAGACGGGCGGCGAGCCACCTTCGGCCGGCATTGATATCGAGCCGGACGTGCCGGGCACTGCCTGCGAGAACATCCTGATTCAGGGAGTCCGCTTCGCCGATAACGCCGGAGCCGGGTTGCTCTTCGATTACGTGGGCGCGGGCGTCTCCCCGATCCGCAATGTGCGGGTATCCGATTGCCAGATGTCGGGCAATGGATTTTCCGGGGTAACCATTCGCGCCGCCGAGGGTGTGTCGCTGCGCAACTGTCTGATCGACAACAATCTCGACTCGGGTATCGAACTCAATACCTATGAGCAAAGTCCACTGATCGATATTCAGGTTCAGGATGGGCGTATCTACAACAACGGTTCTGGCGGCGTATTTGGTGTCCTCAACAACGATGCAACCAGCGGAAAATCCTGGAAATTTCTGAACATGGCGGTCTTCGACAATGGATACACCGATTCGGATCAGTTTCACGGAATGCAGTTCCAGGGAGTGATCGATGACATTCAGGTCATTGGATGCACCGTCCAGAACCGCACAACGGAGAATCAGGCCTACGGTTTGGTAACGGGCGAGGGAGTCACCCGACTCCGCGCCGACCTCAACAACTTCTCGGAGAATGCGCAGGGATCTGTTTCACTGCTCGACGATTTCGAAACCCGACGGTACGGCTCCAGCAACAACGAGTAGCTCATATCGGCATCTCTGTGTTTCTCGAACTACGCTGATTTCCGATGACCCACCAGTTGAATACCGGAATGTTCTTTCCACCGGACCAAAGTCTGCTTGATGAAGCATGTTGCGCGACCTGTGTCCCTATACTTGACACAGGTCGTATAAGACTCTACTATAGTGCGTATCAGATGAATGAAGTCTGAAAGACCGATAAAATGGGTCTCCAACGAGACAGCGTCGAACAGGAACAAGCAATGGCAACCAGATTTCCAGTCTCGTCCGTCGTCAACGATGTTGTGAGTTTGCGTCAGGTTATGGATCGGGCGCTAAGCGAAAGTTTTGCACCGGGTCGAACCCGCACCGTCTGGTCATCCAGTAAATCCAGCCGGAGTCAGGCGCCGGTGACGCTCGACGTCTACGCAACTGACGACGAGGCGATTGTGCTGGCGGCCGTTCCCGGTGTCGATCCTGCGAACATCGACATCAGCATCGAGAAGAACACGTTGACGCTGAAGGGCGAATACGCCAACAACTCCGGCAGCGATCAGGCTCGTTCAGCGACCTGGTATCTGCACGAACTTCCGTGGGGCACCTTCCAGCGGTCACTCACGTTGCCGTGGGATATCGATGTCGATGCTGCCGATGCGACGTTCGAGCATGGACTGCTCCGCCTGACCCTGCCGAAGTCGCAGGCAGCGAAGCCGAAGCAGATCCGGGTTCGCGTCGAGTCGAACCAGCCGTCGGCCATCGAACACGAATCGACACCTGAGCTTACAGAAGCCTGATCCATTCCCACGACTAATCCGGGATCGCGCCACTTGTGACAACGATGTCGCTCGCGCGGTCCGCGTTCCCTCCCTTTCCGGTACGCGATCGTTCATCCCCGTCCTGCCCTCTTCGAGCGATCGCGTCGCCCCTCCAACTTCGAACCTCATGATCCCCACCACGTACCACCCCCGATGGCCCAGCCATCGGGGGTGGTACGCTTTTTATCGAACGAGTTGATGTCGAAATCCTGCGTTGACGCTCTGTGTGTCGCTATTGCTGATAGCGTGTTGCATTCAGGAAACTCGAAAGCCAGGTCACAACGTGGTTGTAATAGTTGAGAGTTCAACGATGCCCCAAGGCCATCGCGACTATCGAGAACGCCTCGTTCACGAGCTTCGGGCCGTCCCCGGAGCTCGTGTTCTGATCGAGTTCGGCTCCCACAATAGTGGCAATTCCGACCTGTTCTCGGACGTTGATCTCCAGTTGCAGGTCGACGACTGCACGATCGCGTTACCGGCGTTTCTGACAATCGTGGGCGAAGTCGTCAATCCGGAAGTTGAGTGGACGATCACAACTGATCCCGACCACTATTGGCTTATGGCAATTCCCGATGGTCTGCAACCGTGGTTGAAAGTCGACATCGGAATCGATCCCTATCGCCCGGAGCAACCGGTCGATCTTGGCTGGACCGGCGACGTTGTCTGGAGTCAGGTCCCAGCTGCTGCCGAATTTGCCCAGCTGCAAGCACCAGATTGGCCGCGTCCCGTTCCCGGTACCCTCGACCACTTCATCGTCGGAAATCTGGTTGATCTGGGACGCCTCGCTAAGTTTCGGGCGCGTCAAAAACCGTTGAACATGCTGAAATTCGTGTCCCTCCTCGCCCGCGCGGTCTTGATCGTGGAGGCGACGCGGCTCGGTAGGCACGATGATTTCGACGACCTGCCGTCCACCAGGCTGATTTCAGAGATCGACCAGTCGGAAAGTGTCCATCTTGTTGATCTGGACTTGCCATTGATCGATCATATTGCTCATCTCTCGTACCAGTTGTGCAACGCGATCGAAGATGACCAGCGTCTGCGAATTGCCTGCGAACGCATTGTGAATGGAAGTCTTGCGTTGCTTCAGGAACCGCTGGCCGTCATCGACAAGGAACTCACTAAATGACTATTCCAACACTCGAGACTCCGCGATTGACGCTGCGGGCCTTCGCTCCCGATGACTGGGACGCGTTCAACGAGACCATTTCCGACGCCGAAGCGATGCAGTACATGCACTTCAGTTCGTGGAACGAGGAGCAGCGTCGCGAATGGTTCAAAAGTTGCCTCGCCACAGGGCAAGCGTTCAGCCTGGAGGGCAAGATCTGGGCAATTGTGCTGAAAGAATCGAATGAGTTGATTGGGTACTTCGGCATCGGGACGTCCACCGATCCCGAAAACGCCTACGATATCAACTTCGGGTACGCCCTGGCACGTCAGCACTGGAATCAGGGGTACATGACGGAATTACTGCGCGCAGTGTTCGCCCACGAGTTCGACTCGCTGCATGTCCCGCAGCTTAGTGCCAATTGCCAGGTTCCAAACGTCGGATCGGCCCGAGCCATGGAAAAGGCGGGCATGCACCGGTACAAAACCGAATCCGGAACCGATATCGAGGGGAACTGGGCCGAGAACCACCACTACCTGATCACCCGGGACGAGTGGGATTCACAGAAACAAGACTGACCGGATTTTTATAGACGTAGGGGGAGCTTTATGGGCTCCCGCGATACTCCGTCCGGCAGCCTCGGGGTCCCATGAAGGAACCCCCTACGAAATGTGGATCTTCTCCGTTTAGCCACGCCGTCAGGAGTCGGAGGCTCCGATGTTGGTTTTAGGCTCTTCGACCAAGGCACAGATGAGATCTGCGCCTACCATTGAGACCGGAATACCGCGTTCGATTGTAGGGTTCGACCCTAGTGATCGACTGAAGATTCGCGCCCGCAGACCAAGGCAGACACAAGGTCTGCAACTACCGTTTACTTGAACGATCGTGCTGTCTCCTCATTTCGGATATGTACACAGAAAACACCCCCTGTGGCTGAGCCATCGGGGGTGTCGTCTGTTTCGTGAATTCGCGTGATGCGTTAGCGAATGGCCTGCTCGGTGGCGTTGTCGAAGAAGTGCAGCTTGTCTGGCTCGGCGACAACTTCGATCTGCTGACCACGCTCGAGCTTGATGTCCGGCTCCATACGGGCCGTCAACGTCGCGCCACGGTTGGTCAGATAGACGAAGATTTCGTTGCCGAGAAGCTCAACCACATCGACAACCACCGGGATCACCGAGGTATCGAGTGACGAAGTCGCGCGGGATCGCTCGACCAGATGCTCCGGGCGAATGCCCATCGTGACCGACTTGCCAACGTAATTGGCGAGACCGGTGGCACGTGCCGTCGGAACTTCGATGCGGAAGCCCTGGGTTGCGGCGAAGAGCCGTCCGGAATCGCCTTCGATGGTCATATCGATGAAGTTCATCGATGGTGAACCAATGAAGCCGGCGACGAACTTGTTGTCCGGTGTGTCGTATAGCTGCTGCGGTGTTGCCAGCTGCTGCAGCACGCCGAGACTCATGACGGCGATGCGATCGCCCATGGTCATGGCTTCTGTCTGATCGTGCGTCACGTAGATGGTGGTGGTGCGAACGCGATCATGCAGCTTGACGAGCTCGGCACGAGTTTGCACGCGGAGTTTGGCGTCGAGATTCGAGAGCGGTTCGTCCATCAGGAAGACGTCGGCGTTACGGACGATCGCGCGGCCAAGAGCCACACGTTGTCGCTGGCCACCGGAAAGCGCCTTCGGCTTGCGGTCGAGATACTGTTCGATATCGAGGATTCGTGCCGCTTCGCGAACGCGTTGTTCACGTTCGGCTTTTGGCACCTTGCGCAGTTTGAGCGGATACGCGAGGTTGTCGCGAACACTCATGTGCGGATAGAGCGCGTAGGACTGGAAGACCATGGCCACGTTACGATCCTTCGGCGGAAGGTCGTTGACCACGCGGTCCCCAATGATGATGCGCCCATCGCTGATCTCTTCGAGACCGGCAACCATTCGCATGGCGGTCGATTTGCCGCAACCGGAAGGACCGACAAGTACGAGGAATTCCTCGTCTTCGATCTCCAGATTGAGGTTGGCAACGGCCGGTGGGGCGTCTCCAGCATACAGCTTGGAAACGTTGTCGAAAATAACGCGAGACATTCCGTCACTCCTTCACCGATTACAGGACCTCGTCATTGCCGGTACATCCGACGACGGGTTCCCGAAGCGCCCTACGACATGCCAAGACGGAAGTACATGGCAATCGGCGATGTTTACCTGCGCGTGCCACGGCGCTTTATGGCTTGCACACGTGTTTTCTCACTCTTGCGAACAGCTTGTCAAGGGTTGGAGGGAACAGATACCCGGGAAAGTCGATGAATCCGTACCACGACAGCTTCATCTTTCGGGTCTGGCCAAGGACCATCGATGCGATAAACCTCACGCTGCCAGCCTTGGGTGTCGGCGTGATCGAGGAAGAGACGAGCCGGTTCGCGTCCCGGTTCGGCCAGTAATACCACTCCACCAGGCGCCAGCAGCCGATCGAACAGGGCCAGCAACGGCTCGATATCGCGCCGCTCGTACAGCACATCCGCCGCCAGAATCACGGGAAACGTCTGCGAACCATCGAGCAGGGGATCGGACGTGTCCCGCCAGTTGACCCGAACCGTTACCGGCTCGGCTTCTCCGTTGAGAAGGCAGGTCAACCGGGTCAGGGTCAGGGATTCTGCCGCGTAGTCGGTGGCAATCAGGTTGGCCCCGAGCTGCAGTGCAATCGC
>JBBJOX010000003.1:0-2170 GCA_037724245.1 Thermomicrobiales bacterium
TTGGCGAACATCACCCGGATCAGATCGCACATGCCATCGACGTACCGTTGCGACGGTGCTGCACGTCGGATCGCCATCGCTCCGGCCACGGGATCGCCCAGATTGCGCACGGTATGCGCCCGTTCCCGCAGATGCGCATCCTTGCGAATCGCATTCGCCAGCAACGCCACCACCATCAGCCGCTGGTCTTCACTCATTCCCGGCAGTGCCACAAATCGTCCTTCTCCGAATACGTTCTGGCAATCATTATGCGTTGTGGACCAC
Organism: Thermomicrobiales bacterium; assembly: GCA_037724245.1. Taxonomy (GTDB): domain Bacteria; phylum Chloroflexota; class Chloroflexia; order Thermomicrobiales; family UBA6265; genus JBBJOX01. The sequence goes on from JBBJOX010000003.1 coordinate 265, forward strand.
TCGACGGACCGTCACCTCGTGATCCCGACCGCAATGTCCCGGGCACAATCAGGAAGACTTCTTGAGCAACGTACCCCCATCCAGAACCATGGACCGGCTCCCGCTCCCGCAGTCAGTTTCACCAGAGGCGTGGCAGGACCAACTCGAATCCCTGAAGAAGAAGGAAGAGGCGCTCACCACGGCAAGACTCGAGCTGGCCGCCGAGCGTCGACGAATGCCGATGACGCTCATCGACAAGGACTACCGCTTCATCGGTCCCGATGGCGACGTCGGGTTGCTCGACCTCTTTAACGGCCAGCGACAACTGATTCTCTACCGCTTCTTCTACGAACCAGGTGTTTCGAATTGGCCGGAGGGCGCCTGCGAAGGCTGCTCGATGTTCGCGGATAGCGTGACCCATCCAGCACATCTCGCGGCACGGGATGTCTCTCTCGCCTTCGTCTCGCCGGCACTGCAGGATCGCATCGATCCTTACCGTGAACGTATAGGGTGGACCATCCCCTGGTACACGCTCGTTGGCGACGATTTCTCGCGCGATTTCGGAGTCGAGGAATGATTCGGGATCAACGTGTTCCTTCGCGATGGCGACGCCGTCTACCGCACGTACTTCCTCAACGGACCCGAATTAGAGGCGGTCGGAACATCGTGGTCGTTCCTCGAACTGACACCATTCGGTCGTCAGGAAACCACCGAGGATTCGCCAGCCGGTTGTCCTCAGGGCGACCCGTTCGCCTGGTATCGGCTGCATGACGAGCATGATTGATCGCCTGCTTGAGCACGATCGGTTCACCACCTCCATGCTGCTCGACATGTGCCACGGACTCAGCGACGATCAACTCGATGTACCGTTCGATGTCGGTCATGCAACGCTGCGCTCGGGCCTCGGCCACATGATCCACGTCGTCCGGCTCTGGAAGTTGCTAATGGAAGGCAAGCCAGTCCCACAGGCTCCGGAGAAGCAATCACTGAGTGCCATGCGCAAGGATCATAAACGCGACTTCGCAGCCTATGCCACCCTCGCTCGTCGTCTGCACGACGAACACCGGCTCGACGAAACCTTCGTTGACCACCACGGTCATGCCCAGACCTTCGGCGGCACCATCCTGCAGGTTGCGATGCACAATCAGCAACATCGGATCGAGGCGTTCCACATCATGAAACGCCTTGGCATCACCCACGATCACGACGGCGGCCCGCAGGAATGGGAACACATGACCGGCCGCATCCCCGCCAACTGACCAGGGAGCAGAAACGCCCTACCGCTGCATGACTCGGCTGGCGTGGGATTGACCGGTTTGGGTAAGAGCAAGCACGTCGTGCTCTTTCAGCACGAATCCGCGATTCTGGGCCCGGTCGATCGTGCGATGTGCCTGATCGGGAGACCAGCGCAGCGCAGCACCAATGTGTCCGATCGTGCTCTCGGCCCGCTGTTCACGGGTGCCGCTATGGTTCAGCAAGTGCACCACCAGCATATCGATCGCGAACCGCTGACGATGATTTCGACGCTGGAACCACTGGGCCACAATCCCCTGCGATGGCGAGAAAAGCAAAGCCAGTCCGAAGAATATCCCGGTCCAGGTCGCGATGAATCCCGATACCGAGGCATCGGTCCAGAGCGCACAATAGTAGCCAAAAATCGCTGAAAGAGCACCGAACAGAACGGAGCCGCCGATCATCACCGGTAATCGTTCCGTCAGCAGATAGGCTGTGGCCGCCGGCACAATGATCAGGGCCACCACCAGAATTGCGCCTACGGCAGAGAATGCGCCAACTGTGGTCACCGAGAGAATCGCCATCAATCCGAAGTGGATCACCGATGGCGCGATCCCGATCGACGCGGCCAGTCCGGGATCGAACGTTGTCAGCTTCAGTTCCTTGTAGAACACCAGCAGGAACGTCAGGTTGA
>JBBJOX010000003.1:2180-12882 GCA_037724245.1 Thermomicrobiales bacterium
AACCCATAACCCAGAACGACGATGGACCAAGATCGGCACCGCCGATGAAGAAGCGATCGAAACTCGAGAACTCGATGTTTCCATAGAGAATCGCATCGCTGTCGAGATGCACGTTCGAGAAGAATTTGGAAATGAGAATCGTGCCCAGGGCAAACATCGCGGCGAAGGCGATGCCGATCGCGGCACTGATATCGAGCTTTTTCGTGCGCTCGAGCGCTTGCACAATGATCACTGTCAACAGGGCAGCGCCGGTGGCACCAACCGCACCGGTCACGATGTTCGGACCGTCGGCAATGAAATAGCCAAAGACCAGACCAGGCAGAATCGCGTGACTGATCGCGTCGGACATCATCGCCATCCGCCGCAGGATCAGGAAACTTCCCAGCAGGGCACAGGCCGAGGCGCAAAGCACGCCGGTGATCAGGATAATCGCTCCATATGTCATACCGGTCGTCCCTCGGCTTCAGGCGCCAGGAAGGCGCGGCGATGGCGTCGCATTCTGATTTGGTCTGGTACCACTCCGTGCCTCGGCGCGAAGAGAATCGAAACCGCCACGATGACGGTCAGCGACATGATGATCATCGGACCCGTCGGCAGCGAATCATCGAGAACGCTGGCGACCGCACCCGTGATCCCGGCCGTTGCACCGAAGAGCCCCGCCAAAACCAGCATCAGGCTCAGTTTGTCGGTCCACTGTCGTGCGGCCGCACCCGGTCCGATCACCATTGCCGCCATCAGCACAACGCCAACCGTTTGCAACCCGATCATCACCGCAACCACCACCAGCGAGGTCAGGGCCACGTCCAGTCCCCGCGTCGGAAACCCGAGACTGGCGGCGAACTCGGGATCGAACGAAAGCAGCTTGAACTCCTTGTAAAGCAGCAGCACAACTCCCAGTGCGATACCACCAAGCACGGCAAAGGTCGCCACGTTACTTGCCACCAACGCCGCCGCCTGACCGAAGAGATACTGGTCGAGACCAGCCTGGTTCGCGTTGTTGGTTCGCTGGATCAGCGTCAACAGCACCACGCCAACCCCGAAAAAGACACTGAGAATGATCCCGAGTGCAGCATCCTCACTGAGCTTGGTCTCGCGGACGATTCTGAGCAGCAGCAGCGTTCCCAGCCAGCCAGCGATACCGGCCCCAACCAGCAGCACGATCGGCGTGCGACTCCCGGTTAACATAAATGCAATGCAGATACCGGGAAGTGCGGCGTGCGAGAGCGTGTCACCGAGCAGTCCCTGGCGTCGCAACACGGCGAATGATCCGAGGATGCCACTGACAATCCCGAGCAGTGCCGAGCCGAGGGCAACGTTGCGCAGCGTGTAATCGAAGATCAGGTCATGCAGGACGCTTGGCACTGGATTCCTCCCTCGATTCGAACCGCCGCGCCAGATTGATCACGTTCAGATGTCCACCGTAGGTTTTAGTCAGGTTTTCCGGTGTGAACACGTCCTCCATCCGACCGCTGGCCATCAGTCGCACGTTGAGCAGCACAGCGTGATCGAAATATTCCGGAGCAGATTCGAGATCGTGGTGCACGCACACCACCGTCTTGCCTTCGTTCCGCAATGCTTTGAGAAGCGTGATAATGGCCGATTCGGTTGCCGCATCGACCCCGACGAACGGTTCGTCCATGAAGTAAAGTTGCGCGTTCTGAACCAGCGCCCGGGCAAGAAACACGCGCTGCTGCTGCCCTCCGGAGAGCTGGCTGATCTGCCGATTGGCATAATCTGCCATGCCAACCTGCTCCAGGCAGTGCATTGCCCGCGAACGTTCCTTGCTGCCTGGCCGCTTGATCCAGCCAAGTTGTCCGTAGGTCCCCATGGTCACGACATCGAGCGCACTGGTCGGAAAATTCCAGTCGACGCTACCTCGCTGTGGCACGTAGCCAACCAGTTTTCGCTGCTCAGGTGAGGAATGACCGAATATCTCGATCGACCCGGCAGCAACCGGGACCAGACCAAGAATCGCCTTCAGCAACGTGCTTTTGCCGGCACCGTTGGGCCCGATGATCGACGTCAGCGTGCCCGTCGGAATCGACAGATCGATATCCCAGAGCACCGGATGTTCGCGGTAGGCCACCGTCAGGTCATGAACCGTCACCGCTGCGGTTTCATCTCGCTGGTGAATACCATCCGTGGTGTACTTTTGGGAATTACTCAGACTCATGCTTCTTCGTCCTCAATTTCGCCACGCAACGCGGCCGATATCGTGTCAATGTTGGAGGTCACCATGCCGATGTAGGTACCTTCCGGAGTTCCACCCTGGCCCATGGCATCGGAGAAAAGTTCGCCACCCACGGCAACATTCCAGCCGCGGTCGCGCGATGCCGCCTGCACCGCCTCGATCGTGGTTGGGGAGACACTCGATTCCACGAACATCGCAGGAATCTGCCGCTCCACGATGAAATCAACGAGATCCTGAATATCCCGTGTGCCCGCTTCCGACGCTGTGCTGATACCTTGCACTCCCCGGACTTCGTAGCCGTAGCGTCGGCCGAAGTAGCCGAACGCGTCGTGGGCAGTAATCAGCACGCGCTGCAGTTCGTCGATCGTGGACGTTTGCTGCTCCACGTACAAATCGAGTTCATCGAGTTGCTGCAGATAGGCGTCCGCGTTCAGGCGGAACGCCGCAGTGTGCTCCGGGGCATAGGCTGTCAGATGCACCGCCACCGATTCCACCGCCTGTTTCCAGAGCCGAACATCGAACCAGAGGTGCGGATCGTAGAGGTTCGAGTGACCGACGAGGGCCAGCAGCTGATCGACCGGAATCTGCTCGGTCACGGCATAGGCCGGTTTGCCAGACTGCGCAATCTTCTCGAAGATGTCGGTCATCCGGCCCTCGAGTTCGAGCCCGCCATAGAAAATGACCTCGGCCCGGTCGAGTCTCCCCACGTCGCCGGCCGACGGTTTGTAGACGTGAGGATCGACACCGGGACCCATCAGGGCAACGACATCGACCAGATCCCCACCGATGTTGCGAGCGGCATCGGCAATCATCCCGACGGTCGCAGTCACCCGAACCTTGTCGCCCTCCTGCGCCCGCGCCGAACTGGCGAGCAGTGACGACAGGGGAGTGGCCAGTGCGGCGGCGTAGAGCGAACGATTCACAGTACGTCTGGATAGCATTCCTTCCAATAGTCTTTCTGATAATCGATCGGAGCACGCTCCAGATCGGAACCTGCGCAATTTCATGCATCCTAATCGTTGGAAACCATCGGTGTCGTCCAAGAATTAGCCATAGCTAAACTATACGGTCGCAAGAACTTTACTGCAACCCTCGCCCCAAATAGTGCCATCACTGCGGTGGGCGCACAGCTTGTCTCTGCCGTGGATCGCCACGACGGAATCTCACGGACTACGGTCGGCGCAGAACAGAAAGAAACTCGTTTGCGATTGAGCGGATGCGATCCATTGATCTCTGCCGTGGATCGCGCACGGGAACTCCAGGTCGGAGCTTGTCTCCGACCCTACGGTGTGTAGGCGATCCGGACATCCGTCTCACTGAAGTCGTTTCCCTTGAACAGGAGTGGTTCGTCGAGTTCTTTCGCCAACGCGTAGCACATGCAATCGCCAAAGTTCAGCTTGGCCGGGTGGCCAGTTCGTTTCCCAAACCGGTAGTGCGCTTCTCGCGCCAGATATCCTTGCGTTACCGATATCGGAACTATTTCGATCTGCGCTCGTTCAAGAAAGAGGTCGATTGGCGCGCTCCAGATTGGCACATCTCTTCCACTCAAAACGATCCCCACCTCCAGAAAGTTTGCTACCGAAATCTTGCAACTAGCCTCATTCGCTATGGCAATAGCAAACTGCTCCGAGTCGACTTCCCTGGCCAGAATGGCAACAATGACAGACGAATCTACGATCACTTTGGTAAGCCATTCTCGTCATAGAGAAGTTCATCGATCATCTGCGAGAATTCTGGGTCACCGGATTTGTGAGCAGGACCCAATGTTGCAGTGAACTCCTTGATCCAATCGACCAGGCCAGCTTTCGAGTTGGCTTTGGGTTCGATTCGATCGTAACGCTCGCGAACAGCCTGGCGAACTTCTTCGGTCATGCTGGTCCTATGTGCTTCAGCCAGAGCCTTGGCCATTCGATGAATTTCTTCGTCCTTGATATTCAGGGTTGGCACGGCGCAATCTCCATTCTCACGATCCGTGACCAATTCTACCATTTCGATTCGGCGTTCTACCCTGAAGCCAAATCGCATGTGGATTGTTGCCAGCGCCCGATATTTGGCACAATGGAACAAGCGACATCCGCGCGCTTTGCCCGCGGCCGCTACTGAACACGCTTTCGTTGATTGGACGTTGTTTCTCATGCCTTCGGTGCACATTCGCCCTTGCGGCGGATCAACCACATCTTTCGGTGGTCAGGCAGCAGCTCCTGTGGTGGCAACCGCAGCGGCTCGCTTGCGGTTCGCCACCCGCACCCTTGTGGCATTCAGCTAGCAACCAACCTTTCAACGGAGCACATACCCATGTCTGAACTGAATATTCCCTGGCAATCGAGCGCGGATATCCGCCGCAAATTTGTCGAGTTCTTCGAATCCAAGGGGCATCTTCACGTCCCCAGTTCCTCCCTCGTGCCACACAACGATCGAACCGTCCTGCTGACCACGGCCGGCATGCAGCAAATGATCCCGTACTTCCTTGGGCTCGAAACAGCACCAGCCGAGCGCATGTGCTCCATCCAGAAGTGCTTTCGCACTGTCGATATCGACGAAGTCGGGGACGAGAGTCACAGCACGTTCTTCTTTATGCTCGGGAATTTCTCGGTCCGCGATTACTTCAAGGCCGAATCACTGGTCTGGTCGTGGGAGTTCCTGACCGAGTGGATGGGCATACCGCCCGAAGTGCTCTATCCCACCGTGCATCCCGAGGACGAGGAGGCCCGAAATATCTGGCTCAACTCGATTGGTGTCCCCGAAGCGCGGGTATCCGGGCTCGATGACAACTGGTGGCAAGCCGGACCCGTCGGCCCCAACGGACCCGACTCCGAAATCTACGTCAACCGCGGCCCATCCTTCGAAGGCGATGTCCCGGGCGACGACGGACCTCGCTTTCTCGAGGTCTGGAACAACGTCTTCATGCAATACAACACCGATCAGGACGGTGTCCGCACGCCTCTCGCCAAACCCTGCGTCGATACCGGCATGGGCTTCGAGCGTCTCGTCTTGCTGCTGCAGGGTGGCCGCACGATGTATGACACCGATCTCTATTCCGGAATTATCGGCAAGATCCAGGAACTCTCCGGGGTCACCTACGATGTCGATCCCCAGTCGACTCGCTCGATCCGGATCATCGCCGACCACCTTCGCGGTGCGACCTTCCTGATCGGCGACGGTGTCCTCCCCGGCAATGAGGGACGCTCGTACGTGCTTCGTCGCGTCTTGCGCAAGGCGATCCGGCACGGGCGTTTGATTGGATTGACCGGTCCCTTCGCCGAACAGATCGCCCAGGTCGTGATCGATCAGTTCGGCGGCGACTATCCGGAGCTCCGCGACCGTGAAGCGCAGATCCTGAAGGTCCTTCGGTACGAGGAAACCAGCTTCAGCAAAACCTTGACCTCCGGGGTCAACCGGTTGCAAACCCTGACCGCCGAACTGAAAGCTTCCGGAACCACTGAAATACCCGGCGAGGAAGTCTTCCGACTCTACGACACCTTCGGTTTCCCCTACGACCTCACTGCCGAACTGGCGCAGGAAGAAGGGCTGACTATCGATAGTGTTGGCTTCACCACCGCGATGGAAAGGCAGCGCGTTACCAGCCGGAGTGCCGATCGCTTCAAGGCAGCCAGCAACGAACGCTCCGGTATCTACGCCAGCATCCAGCCGCGCACGGAGTTCCTCGGGTACGAACATCTCCGTAGCGAATCGACCATCGTCGCCCTGATCGGACCCGACGGTCCGGTCGAGCAGGTGGAAGCTGGCCAGGAGATCGAAGTCGTGCTCGATCGCACACCGTTCTATGGAGAATCCGGTGGCCAGGTCGGCGATACCGGTGACATTCGCACTGAAACCGGACTGATCAATATCGACGAAACGCGCAAACCCGCGCCGGATCTCTTCGTCCACCGCGGTATCGTGGCCGAGGGGTTCATCGCCGTCGGAGATTCGGCACACGCGATCGTCGACGGGATTCGCCGCCAGGGTATCCGCCGCAATCACACCGCGACCCACCTGCTGCACAAGGCGTTGCGCATGGTCATTGGGCCCGAAGCACACCAGGCCGGCTCACTCGTCGCCGAAGATCGACTCCGCTTCGATTTCACCTCGCTCGATGCGATTCCCGCCAGTGATATGCGGACGATTGCCGAAATCGTCAATCGTGAAATCGGCAGTGACACACCAGTAACTACAACGGTCACTCCCTACAAGGAAGCCGTCGCGAAAGGTGCAATGGCACTCTTCGGCGAGAAATACGGTGATGTCGTCCGCCTTGTCGAGATCGATGAGTTCTCGCAGGAACTTTGCGGTGGAACGCACGTCGGCCGAACCGGTGAGATCGGCCCATTTGTCATAACATCGGAATCGAGTGTCGCTGCCGGAACCCGTCGGATCGAGGCGCTGACCGGAAACGCGGCGATCGAGCGCATGCTCGGGCAACAACGCGTTCTCGATGAACTTGGTCGGGAACTGAAAGTTTCGTGGGTGGAAGTTCCGACCCAGATTCAGGCGATGCAGGATCGATCGCGCACACTCGAGCGCGAAATCGACCGCCTTCGCGGGCAACTCGCCGGAGCGAAGAGTGAAGATCTGCTGCAACAGGCGATCGAGGTCAATGGCATTCGCGTCGTCACCAGCCGCGTCGAGGTGGAATCGAAGGATGGTCTGCGCCAACTCGCCGATCGCCTGCGCGATTCTTTGCAATCAGGAGTGATCGCACTCGGTGCCATCGTCGATGGCAAACCTTCACTGTTGATCGCAGTGACAGCGGATCAGGTAGCCGCCGGCATCAAGGCCGGTGACATCGTGCGTCAGGCTGTCGTGCACATCGACGGTCGGGGTGGCGGGCGCCCGGAACTCGCCGAGGCCGGAGGCAAGAATCCGGAGGGTCTCGATGCAGCCCTCGAAGCCGTATCTGGTATTGTCTCCGGATATGCGTTGTAGCCCATGCCTCGCCACAGTGGCCGGCATCATTCTTGATCGACAAACCAGATGGGCCGGCGCGACTGTAGTGGCGCGCTGGCCCATGAGGAGCCTACGTTCATCGGTATGACTGACTCTCAGGGAAAAGCCAGGCGAACCCTGGTGCAGATCAACCCGGACGATTCGCTCCCGGAAGTACTCACCCGCCTGCGTGGCTTCGCCGGAAAATCGATCGATCTCGGAATCCCCGACCACAGCCCGATCCTGCTGACGGCAACTGAATTCCGCACCCTGAAAGACGCCGCCCAGCGCTCCCAGATCAGCCTGACCCTGAAAACCGACGACCGGTTGCGCATTCAGCTGGCCTCGATGTTCGATCTGATCGACGGCGTCACGATTGCCCGCCGTGGCAAGGACGCCTCGCAAGGTGGTGCCGATCTGGCAGCCACCGCCAGCGGCTGGAAGGGATCCGGCGAAACTGCAGCTGCCGAAGACAATGATCCAATCAGCGTCTCGCGCCGACGCCGCACCGCGCTCGAGGAAACCCGCAACGAGGAACTTCAGGCCGGTCGCACATCCCGTTCGAAGAAATCGAAGGACGAAGCGGAACCAGGATCGCTCGACTACCTCGACAAGGCTGATTCGGGCGGCAGCTCACGGGCACGCCTGCTCGGTCGTATCGTCGCTATCCTCGCGGTCATCGTCCTGATCGGCGGGATCTACGGCTGGTACTACATGCCGGAAGTTGCGATCAGCGTCACCCTCAGGGAAGATCAGGTCGCCGGCGAACTCACCTACGCTGTTGGCGTCTCCGATGCCGGCCTGCCCAGCGATGTCCAGTTCCGCATCGATGCCGAGGAATCGACGACAGACGTGCAGATATCGATCTCAATTCCGGCCACCGGCGGTGTCGTCGAACCCGACGCCAGTGCCTCTGGCAACGTGATTCTGCGGAATCCGACTGACGCCGCGATACCAGTACCTGCCGGTACGTCCTTGCAGAATTCGCTCGGCGTTGTTGTCACCACCGCGGCCGATGTTGAGGTACCCGCCGCCAGCGGTGAAGCACCCGGCGAGGCCCGGGTCGATGTCGTCGCCGAGGCCGCGGGCACCGTCGGCAACGTCGAACAGGGCGCGATGACCGGAAAAATTGCCGACCTCGATGTCTATTTCAGCAACCGCGAAGCCGCACTCAGCGGCGGTACCGATCGCCAGATCCTCGAAGTCACCGAAGAGGACATCACCACACTCGAAACCACCCTGGCCGATCAGATCAGACGCATCACCGCCGAAGGCTGGACTCGTCAATTGCCCGAGGGCCAGAACCTCGTCGCCCCATCGGTCACAGCCGAGAACCCGGACTACGAAATCGAACAGCAAGTCGGCGATCAGGTGGAAACCGTGTCCCTGACCGGCACCGTGACTGCGACCGGATTGCTCTATGACCAGCAATCTATTGAAGGCGAGCTGCGAACCCGCTTCCAGGAATTTCTCAACCCCATGGTTCCAGGCGGATTCGGACTTCTCTCCAACACGATCGAACTGGAGGAAGCGACGGTCATATCCGAGCAGCCAACGGCAGTCATTTACCGTCAAAGCGCAACTGCCATTACCCAGGCTATCTACGAACCATCATCGCAACAGAATCTGCTGGACATGCTCGCCGGCAACAGCTACTCCAGCGCTGAAACCATCGTTCAGGCGCAGGAGGCATTCAAAACCTCATCCATCGAAATCTCCCCCGGCTTCTGGCCAGATCGCATGCCACAAACTGCCGACCGCATCTCCATCACGGTCCAGCCGGGCAGCGAGCAGCAAGCCGAAGATCAAACCGAAGCATCACCAGAGGCATCACCATGAACCCCGGACGAATCATCGGCCTCGACATTGGAGGCGAACGCATCGGCGTCGCGATCAGTGACGAAATGGGTATCCTCGCCAGCCCACTCGGCATGATCCGCCGGACCAGTTCAGTCGATCGCGAACTCGACACCTACATCCGGCAGTATCAACCGGTCGGGATCGTTGCAGGACTCCCGATCGGACTCTCCGGACGTGAGGGCCCACAGGCGAAGGAAGTCCGCGAATACACCGATGCCCTTGCGGAACGCGCCGGAATGTCGCTGGAATACTGGGACGAACGCCTGACCACCTCGATTGCCGAACGATCGCTGATTGGTTCGGGAGTCCGACGCAAGGAACGACGTGACAAGGTCGATGCCATCGCCGCGTCGGTCATCCTGCAGGGGTATCTCGATCACGCCCGCTGGCGCAAGAATGCCCCCAACCGTTAGGGTGCAACCTTTCCCGCAATCGGTGAGCCTGCGCATTTTGGTGTACGATGCTCCATGAACAGCAAGCTGAAGTGCGCACCGATCGCGCTCGAAATCTGTCGCCGTTGACTACAACGAACCAACAGTACGTGTCAATGCTGGAGAGGACTCAATGAAGAAGCTGATCATTACGGTTGTCCAGAACGAGGATGCCGATGCCGTGGTTGATGCATTGCTTGAAGAAGAGTTCCGTGCCACGCGGTTGGCCAGTACCGGTGGATTTCTCCGACGCGGAAACACCACGTTGATGATTGGCGCCGATGAGGATCAAGTGGACCGGGTGCTCGATCTCATCCGCCAGCACGCTCGTTCCGGCAGCGCCCCCGCCGATTCCGGCGCATCGCAGCCAGCGGCCGCTACCGTATTCGTGCTTGACCTCGAAGAATATCAGCGACTCTAGGGCCTGACTCGGCTCAGTAACGTCACGACGCCAATAGCTACGAGTCCCTGTCGACGTTGTCTTTATCCGTTCAGTCGGTGGCTACTGGTACGTTCGTGAATCTCCCGGCACATTCCGCATTGCAACTCCCGTTGGCAATTCGGGTTCGAAAAACCCGGATCACCTTCCGCGTGTTGGATCTGATCGTTCTGTGCACCGTCCTGACAGGTTCGGTCACCGCAATCGCGCTTCGCGGACAGGACAATCAGTCCGGAATCGCCGTTCTGATCGCCGGCCTGGTCGTCTCCGCCATTGGCGTTGCACTCGTGGTCTTGCACGGGCTGGTCCGGCTGCTGGCCTATCGCTGGTGCCATGTGCCTGTCTACGGCATGGCGATCGACTACGCCGGGGACGATCCCGATGTCGCCCGCGAACACTCGAGCCCAGCGATCGAGACCTGCGTGGGACTGGTCGGCATTGCCGCCAGTCTCTCCCACGCTGCTGCCATCCTCTCCTTCCACACAGCTTGGGCCGTTGATCAGAACAATCCCTTACTCGAAGCCTCGACGATGACACTGGCGCTCTTCATGATTGCCCTCGCGCTACTTCAGTTCATGCCCGGAATCTCGCAGGACGGTGGTCAGATTGTGCGTGGCACGATCTGGTACTTCAGCGGCAGTCCCATGCGCGGTGCCTGGATCACCGGAAGAATCGGCCAGTCCATAGGCGCGGTCGTCATTCTGGGGCTTGGTATAGCCTTCCTGATCTCGTTCAACCTCGTCATCGGCATCGCAGTCGTCCTGCTGGCGGCCCATCTTGCGATGCTCGCGCGCCACGGAGCGCACGATGTTGGCTGGCAGTACGCGAATGTCGATCCGGAGATCGAACTCCGTG
>JBBJOX010000003.1:12892-26719 GCA_037724245.1 Thermomicrobiales bacterium
TGATCGCACGTCCCGCCCGGTTGAGCCCTTCCGACGATACGATTGGCGAGCGCATCGCCATGCTCCAGCACGACCGCACCGCCGCCTATCTCGTGATCGATCCCAACGGCACCACCACCGGCATCATCGGCGCATTCAACCTGAACCCGATCACCGCCCGTCTCCGCCGCAACGCGAAAGTCGCCGCGATCATGACTCCGATCAATCGCGTCAGGACCCTGCCAGGAGAATGTTCCGCCTCAACCGCCTGGGAAACCGTACGTCGCCACGGTGACACCGCCATCGTCATTTCCGACCTCGGCGACGTAACCGACATCATCACCCACCACCAACTCCGAAGTCGCCTCGTCATCCTTAGCCACCGCAACGCCGCCAACTCTCCCGCCACAGCCGCTTCGTCATTCTGATCCGCAGCGAAGAATTTCTCGGCGATGCCGGTCCGCATCGTCTCAACCCGTGTCTGCACGATTGTCTCAATGGTCATCCTGAGGCACGAAGGATCAGTCACCGGCCCTCGAATATCCTCCGCACCAAGGATCGGGACACGCAACTGATCCTTCGCAGGCTCAGGATCACGGGGTGAGTTGGCGTCTGATGAGGCGCCTATCCGCCAGACATTGGGGCCGACATCCAGTCGGATCTCCGGTCGCAGACTTTGGGCCACGCACACGCTGATGACCCGATGATCCACCCCGCCCTCCTCCGACATCGCTACCCAACCAGATCGGCCAGCCTCTGGAAGAAATCGGGAAACGTTTTGGCAACGCAGCCGGGACCGAGAATCCTCACTCCCGGTGCTCGCAGCCCAGTGATCGCGAAACTCATCGCCATCCGGTGATCGTCATACGTGTCGATATCCGCTGGAACCACCGGTTGCGGATGAATCGATAGCCCATCCTCGAACTCCTCGACCTCCTGGCCGAGTTTCCGCAACTCCGTCGCCAAATCCGATATCCGATCGGTTTCCTTGACCCGGTTGTGCGCCACTCCGTAAAACGTCACCGGTCCGTCGGCGAATGGCGCGATCGCCGCCAGCGTCTGTGAAGTGTCAGAAATTGCATTGAAATCGAAACGACCACCCCGCAGCACACCATCGGGCGGACCTTCCACCACCGTCGAGGTTTCGGTCATCTCCAGTCGACATCCCATCGCTTCGAGCACCGAAACGAAACCGAGATCTCCCTGCTTCGAGCCCCATCCCAAACCATCGACCTCAACCCGACCACCGGTAATCGCTGCCGCCGCGAAGAAATATGACGCGTTCGAGGCATCGGGCTCGATTAGAAAATCCCGCCCCGTGTAGCGTTGACCCGGTGCCACACTGAACCAGCGCCAGCCTTCGGTATCGATCTTCAGTTCCACGCCGAACGCCTGCATCACATCGGCTGTGATCGCCAGATACGGCTTCGACACCAGATCACCGATCACATTCACTGTCACACCGTTGCGCGCATACGGCGCCGCCTGTAGCAATCCGGTGAAGAACTGACTGCTTTGATCACCTTCCATCTCGGCGATGCCACCGGCCAGACCATCGGCCGTGACAATCACCGGCGGGAATCCCGCGTCGAGTTCACCCGCGGCATCGGAACCAAGCTGATTCAGGGCGGTGAGTAACGGAGACATCGGCCGCTGGCGCATGCGCGGCACCCCGTCGATCCGGTACCGACCGTGACCCAGGGCCAGCGCGGCCGTCACGAATCGCATCGTCGTTCCAGACAGTCCAACGTAGAGATCCGCTTCGGTCGCCGGAAACGATCCGTTACCGCCCTCGATCGCGAACGACTCGTTGATTTCATCGGCTTCGATCGCAATCCCCAGAGCCTGCAGGCATTCGACCATGTACTTCGTATCGTCGCTGAACAACGCACCGGTCAGCTTCGACGCACCCTCGGCCAGCGCCGCAATCAGCAGGGCCCGATTGGTGATGCTCTTCGAGCCCGGCACACGTGCCCGACCCCGCACCGGAGCGCTGACCGGCGACATGGCCTGCACTGAAGGAAACTCGTTGGTCTGGTACGTTGGCGTAGCGGACATGCGTACTCCTGCGTTTCGGATGCAATCAGATGTGGAACGGGCCGGATTCAACGTGCGAGCCAGCGATTCCATTATCCATCGTCCGGGAATCAGGTGGCTGCTCCGTCGGCTCCGGTGTGATATTCCAGGGTCGAACGGGAAGGTCGCCCTCCTTCGCCGATGGGAGCAATTGGTTCCTACATGTCCTCAATAACCATCAGATGAAATGACCAAATGAGGACAGAAAGTGTCCTGCCTAAGGGCCAAAATGATTACAGAGGAAGGGCGCTCCGACCTCGATGCACGATCAACCCCTACGGGAAAGGAACCCATTATGAGCGTCAAGGCCGTGACCCACCTGAACTTCCGAGGCGACGCTCGCGCCGCACTCGGCTTCTATCAGTCCGTATTCGGTGGAAGTGAGACCATCATCACCTATCAGGATATGGGGAACGTACAGGACCCGTCCGAGGCGGAGCAGGTCGTCTGGGGACAGGTCGATGCCGACAATGGCTTCCGCGTGATGGCCTACGACGTGCCGTCATCCCGACCGTGGAGCCAGGGCGATGATCCCTTCTTCGTCTCGCTGCGTGGCGACTCGACCGATGAAATCACTGGTTTCTGGGACAAACTCTCCGAGGGCGCGACCGTTATCGTGCCGCTGGCACCGGCTCAATGGGCACCACTTTACGGAATGCTGAAAGACCAGTTTGGCGTCACCTGGGTCGTGGATATCGCGGCCGAGTACACCACGTCCTGATTCCCGAAGGCATACCGAAAGAGCTGGCATCTGCAGCTCCTCGGGTATGTTCGGTTCGACAAGAATCGGCAGTCCTGAAATCAAACGGACAGCGCGGTCACGATACTCGTCACGTTGTACCGCATCATCGCGTCGTAGGTTTCGCCGTCACTTCCCGCCTCGCCGAGCGCATCGGTGTACAGCGCCGGACCAACCTCGACACCAGCCTCACTGGCGATCGATTCGATCAACGCAGGATTCGAGACATTTTCGGCGAAAATCACCGGGACCCCGGTTGCTTCGATCTCGCCGACCAGGTTCGCGATCTCCTCGGCAGATGGATCTCCGGATTCGGTCGTCAACGATCCGATTGCTGTTCCGACAACCTCGAACTCATACGCCCGAGCGAAGTAACCGAACGTATCGTGCGAAGTGACCAGCTGACGCTGCTCGACCGGCAACGTACCGACCTGATCGCGGACAAATGTGTCCAGCGTCTGTAGTTGGGTGGTGTAGGCGGCAGCATTAGCTTCGTAGGTTGCAGTGTTGGCAGGATCAGCCGCAACCAGCGCCTGGCTGACCGTTGCCGTGATCGCGATCATGTTGGCCACATCACCCCAGACATGAGGATCAATCGCGCCAGTTTCCTCGTCGGCATGGTCTTCGCCCTTATGCTCATTTTCGTGCTCGTCACTCTCTTCATGCTCGTGCTCCTCCTCGAAACCATCGATCAGATCGAGCCCTTCGGTGACGACAACATTCCGACCTTCGGCACCGGAAGCACCGATCATGTCTTCCAGCCAGGGTTCGAATCCGATCCCGATGGAAACAATGAGATCCGCCTCACTCACCCCGGCCACCTGATCCGGAGTCGGCTCGAACGAATGCGCATCACCACCAACCGGCACGATCGTCGTCAGCTCGATCGCATCGCCACCCACATTCGCCACAACATCGGCCAGAATACTGAACGTCGCCACAACCTGGAGTTTTTCGGTTTCCGCTGTCTGTTCCTGTGCCGCCAGGGAAGCGGGTGCCAGACTGGACATGAGCCAGAGCGCCGCAATCATCGCGGCTACCATTCGCATTGCCGGGTGCAACATCGTACTGTGATCTCCTGAGTGATGGATCAACGATCCAGATGCTTATTGATACGATGTATCATCATAGAAGCGGTTCCCGTCACTGTCAAGCCCATCGAGCCGGAAGTCGATTGCCCATGCGCGCATTCCTCATTGCAATTGCCATCATCGCTATGCTGCTGCCGGTATCGACGTTCGCCCAATCGCGGCAACCGGTCAACGACAGCAACTTGGTCGAGCGAACCGTGCTCGAAATCACCCGGCTGCAGCAACGCGGGAACGGGCATGAGCTGTACGACTGGCTCTCGGACCTCTCACGCAGCCAGATACCGCGGGGAGCCTTCGCCCAATGGGTCGACGATTCCGCAGCCTTCACCCCCGTATCCGATCCGGAAATTGGTGATATTGCCTTCGGCGATCTGTTCTGGCCCGTTACCGGAAGCACGCTTCCCAACGTCGCTTCGATCGAGATCGAACAGGAGGGGACGCAACTCGGATTCCGCATCACCGAACGCACAACAATTCATCTGTTAAACGAGGGCAGCCGCTGGCGCTGGCTCTTCGGTGAAAGTCAGGCCGACGTTGCCGCAATCGTCGACCATCCGATCCCGACATCAGCCTACGAGTCCGATTTCCTGGACGAACCAATGCAGTCGATCGATCGTTTCTGGGCCGATGTGTTTCGTGATCTGGATGTAGCCTACAGGCCGATTGCGGATGTTGTTGCGATCAACACCGTTCCGTATGAAACCGCTTGTGGCACGGAAAGCGATATTGCTTCGGCGGGAATCTATCTCTGCCTGCTCGATCAGACCATCTATTACAGTCCAGCGCTTCGGAAGACGATCCTGAACGACTTTGGCGACATCGGCTGGCACACCATCATTGCCCACGAGTGGGCGCACCAGGTGCAGGTTCAACGCGGCATCATCTATGCCGAGGATCCCGAACTCGACAACGGATCCTACATTCTCGAACTTGAAACCCAGGCCGATTGCATGACCGGTATCTACATGCAGGCGCAACTCGGCGAGGATACGATCAGCCGCGCCGATACCCAGGCCGTCCGTACCGTTCTGGCAGCCTATGGCGACTTTCGGGAGGTCAGCTGGGACAACCCGATTGCCCACGGAAGCAGCGAGCAACGGGTCGCCTCGTTCAACCTCGGGTTCCGTCAGGGATTCGTCGGCTGCGGACTCGATCTCGACTCCTGGAAATCCGTTTCGTAGTCGCGACCACCGACCTGATACACACTCAAGTTCTCCGACAACGGTAGGCGCAGAGCTTGTCTCTGCCGTGGATTGGGGTCGGGAAACCTCGGTCAGGGATCCTTCGCAAGCTCAGGACAGGCTCTGCCCTGGATTGGGGGTCGGGAAACGTCAGTCGACTACAGGGATTGAATCCGGCGAACGAAACCGGATTTCTCTCCGCTACTCCGGCTCCCAGCTTCGGAAACCAAGTGATGCGTACAACACACGCGCTCCCGGATTCGATGCCAGGACCCGCAGCGCCACCGATACTTCGCCAGCATCGCGCAGCGCAGCCATGGCTGCGATCATCGCACCCCTCGCCAACCCCTTTCGCCGATGGTCGCGATCTGTGAACACTTCCGTGATAAACGGACCCGACGGCACATCGGCCCACGAAACCGAACGAACGATCTGCACCGAGGCCACGATCGATTCGCCAAACACGATTACCGGAGAAGCAGTCAGCCACGCCTCGCCATATCCACCAGAGAGCCAGAGTTGCATATCGGCGATCGCTTCCAGCTCGGTGGCACAGCCGATGCCGGGATCGTATGCCGTGAAGTACAGCGCGCCCAGGCCGGCAACATCCTGCGCGACAGTCGGTCGAATCGAATAGCCAGCAGGAAGGTCCGGAGAGGGCAGGGCAACAAGTGGCGCCTGCAGGGTGAGTAACATGATCAGCGATGCTCCATGGCAAGATCGCGCAACGTCGGTACAATGACGCCACCGCCACGTCCCGGTTGCCGACTGCCTCGGTTGGGCTTGGGAAAAGCAAACTGTCAGGAGATCACCATCATGTCATCTGCCGAATCTACCACGACCAATCCGCTCGATGTCTTCTCCCACGCCACACTCCCGCGCTGGGTCCATATTCGGCAGCACCTCAACGATACCGATGTCGGAACGATCGATCAGGCAATCGCCGACCAGTTTGCGCGATCCGAAATCGCCGGAACAATCAAGCCCGGGCAGCGTGTTGTGCTCACCGCCGGTAGTCGTGGTGTCGATCGCATTGCTGAAATCCTCCGGGCGACCGTGCAGGAAATCCGCAAACTCGGTGCCGAGCCCTTCGTTATTCCGGCCATGGGCAGTCACGGTGGTGCCATCGCCGAAGGTCAGCGTGCCCTGATCGAGCACTACGGCGTCACCGAAGCGTTCCTCGGCTGTCCCATCCGCGCTTCGATGGAAACCGTTCATCTCGGGACCCTGGAGGATGGAGTCCCGGTCTGGTTCGATCGCATCGCCTACGAAGAAGCCGACGTCGTCATCCCGATCGGTCGCGTCAAGCCACACACCGACTTCCGTGGTCCGGTCGAATCCGGCCTGATGAAAATGATCGCGATCGGGCTCGGCAAGCAGCACGGTGCAAACTGGTTTCACAGTCAGGGGATCGGCACCTTTGGCGATCTGATTCCGCGCGTGGCCGAGTTCTCGCTCGATCACGTCAACATCCCCTTCGCCATTGCCATTCTCGAAAATGGACACAGCAAGTGCGCGAAGATCGAAGCCGTGCCTCGCAAGGGTCTTTACGAACGTGAGCAGGAACTGCTCGATCAGGCTCGTGCCTGGATGCCAACCTTGCCCGCCGTGGCCGCCGTTGATGTCCTGATCGTCGACGAAATTGGTAAGGACATCAGTGGCGACGGCGCCGACCCCAACGTCATCAACCGTGACGTCGCCGGCGTTATCGATTTCACCGATGCCCAACCACAGATCCAGCGCTACATTGTGCGAGGGCTCACCAGTGACACCGATGGCAACGCCACCGGCATTGGCATGTTCGATTTCGCCCTCCGCCGCATGGTCGACGAAATGGACGCGATTCCCACCTACATGAATATGATCACGGCCAAATCACCGACCGGAGCCCGCATCCCGATCACCGTCGATACCGATCGCCAGGCCCTGCAACTCGCCGTCGCCTCAGCGCTCAAGGTCGAGGATGGTCACGCCACGATCATGCGCATCAAGAACACGAAGTCGATCGAACACCTGATCGTGTCCGAAACCCTCCTCGACGAAATCCGAAACCTCCCCGGCATCGACATCCTCTCCGAACCCACCACCATCGATTTCGGCCCCGACGGCATGTTCCTCGAAGAGGTGAGCCACAGTTGATTTCACCGCCTCCGCTTCGTTAACCCAGCCTTAGCGAATGATCAGGTTGGAGCCGAATGTCACGTTGGCCGGGCCGTCTGGGTGCTAGTCACTGATCCTTCGTGCATCTGGATGACGGAGAAGACAGCGGTCATCCAGAGCCTGCGAAGGATCAGATTGGAGACGAATGTCAGGTTTACCGGGGAGTTTGGTTTCCGACTCGTTCGCTTTGCTTGCGATCAGGCTGCTGATCATCTGAAGTCACCTTGCGCAGAAGTGCCAGAAACTGACTCCTTTCGTCTGACCGAAGCGTTCGAGTCGCCGGTGACTCGGCAAAGAACGAACGCTGAAGCATCACGCGCAGCTCCTCTCCAGCTTCAGTGAGCCGGAGGTGCCTCACGCGCTTGTCGCGGGTGTCGCTCGTTTGCTCAACCAATCCCCGAGTCGTGAGACGCTTGATCAATCCCGTCACATTCGATCGGTCGCAGGCAAGGAGGTTGGCCAACTCACTCACCGTCCTCGTCGTTCCGAGATGCCGCAAAAGCGTCGCCTGTTGCGGGGTCAATCCGAGCTGCGAGGCCGATCCGGAAATCTGCGTCCGCAATCGATCGACCAGCAGAAGCAGCCGATACTCCAGTTCGACCTGACGTTGCTGCCACTCCGAAACTCCCGATCGATCAGCGCGCTCGACAGGTACGCCCAATTGCTGACAATTCTCCGATTCAATACTTGACATCATCAACTACCCTTGCTATTAACGAAAACTAGTTGAGTATATCAACTAAATGAAGTGTCGTGATCTCGCCAAAAGAGTAAACTGTTCATGTTCCAGCAAGCTGAAGTGTCGTACATCCAGAGTCAACTCCTCGCCCGCCTCGCCACCGTTTCGCCGAAAGCCGAACCGACGCTCGATGCTGTCGGCTACAAGTTCCTTGACACTCACTTCGCTGTCGGGGGAATCAATCTCTCGGCAACTCGCAAGTACCGCAATATCACGGCAGGAAATCATCACGTTTCGCTGATTATCGACGACATCGAAACGATCGAGCCATGGGTACCACGCGGAATTAAGATGCACTGTACCGCCGTGGTGGTCGATGGTGAGGGACCAATGGGAAAGGGTGAGTACTTCATCATCACGCCTCATACAACCTGGAGCTGGGGTCTCGTTCAGCCATGTTTCATTGACGAGAAGTTCGTTACCAACAAGATCGAGTGGCTCTGAGGGTAGCTGCCGCGGGTTGTTTCGTTACAACCCACTCTCCCGCGCGCGATACACCTCGATCGGCCAGGCCTTCATTCCGCCGGTGAATACACTCAGGATCGTCCCGTTAGCATCGCGCTCGAAGCGAAAATGCTCGCCGACCGAGGCAAACCCAACTCCGCTCATGATCCGCAACGTGTTCGCATCGACCACCGCCAGCTCGTATGGATTCACCAACGGCGATGGCCCGATTGGACTGCAGGCCAGCAATGAATCGCCGAGCAACACAATGTCGGTCACGCCCCAGAGCGCGGCGAACCGGCCGGTGAACGTCCACTTGTCGATTTCGTCGCCGGAATCGGACACCGGCGGAATTGCCGCTGAATTGGTCAATCCCGAGGTCAACGCCAGCGAGCCAGCCTGCTTCCGCGATCGATCGAGAATCTCCAGAACTCCCGCAGCCAGTTCCTCCGCCGGTCCATCGACAGCGTTGGTCAGCACCGAAATCGCCAGACCTTCGTGCGGATCCCACATCGTCCGTGTAATGTGCCCGGGATACCCACCCGAATGCCCGACCATGCGATGCCTGTTGTAGGTATCGACCGTCGTGCCGTACCCGTACCCGGATTGCCAGGCGTCCGGAACCACCGCAGTCCAGACCGGTCGCTGCATTTCGTTCTTCGACTGATCGCTGATCAGCCGATCGTCGCCATGGAAATGAGCCGAGGCGAAGGTCACCATCTCCTCGGCTGTCGAGAAGAACCCGGTCGCCGAAGCCATCGCCCGCGTATCGACATGCGGAATCACTTTCCGCTCGTACGAACTCGACAATCCGCTGTGACCACCGGCGTATTCGGCCGAACGCGACGCAATAAGCTCCGGACCGGTTTTCGTCAATCCCAGTTTGTCGACGATATGCGAGGCGACATAATCGTTGTAGGTTGAACCGCTGGCTGCACCGACGATCAGACCGAGCAGTGAGTACCCGATATTTGTGTATTTGAACGTGGATTCCGGTTGCCGGATCGTTCCTTCGCCGATTGCGATCTCGAGCAATTCAGCTTCATCCGGAAACGGCCGACTGTGCGACCAGAAATTCGCATCGAGCCCATCGCGGATCACTCCGGCGGAATGACTCAGCAGTTCGCGTACCGTCACCTTCGCCAGCGACGATCCCTGCTCGATCAGTTGCGAAATCCACTGCCCGGCGGTGTCATCGAGTCGCAGCTTCCCGGCTTCCAGAAGTTGCATCACCGCCGTGGCGGTAAAGGTTTTCGAATGCGAGGCAACGCGGAAGAGGTGATCGCTGGTCAGTTCCTCACCTGTTTCGAGATTCGAATGCCCGTAGGCCTTGCTGAACTGGATCTTGCCATCGAACCAGACCGCCACCTGGGCACCAGGAGCCCGCAGTTTCCAGACGCGGTACTCCAGCCACGAATCGACGTACAGGAGCGCGTCACGCAAAACATCGGGAGTCGAGGATGAGGAGGTGGGGGAGTCGGACACTGTGTGCTCCATGGCTAATCGTTCCGAGCGCAACGACGAAGTCCAGCCTATCGGACCCCGATTGACGGCGCAACGGGCTAAGAGCGATTGAAACCTCGCCGTCAGCGATCTTCCACGAGGAGTGCCTCATCACAGCGCGCGTCGTAGGTAACGCGCGCGGTCGAGATGTCCTCCTGATGCATTTCGGTCCAGTTCACGAAAAACTGCATCGCGTCGTGCAGCGATTCGCCGAGCGGAGTCAGCGCGTAATCGACACGTGGTGGAACAAATGGCGTCACTGTGCGTCGAACGAAGCCATCACGTACCAGTTGCCGCAGTGTCGCTGTCAGCACACGCTGGCTGACTCCGTCGATTTCGCGTTTCAGCTCGGAAAATCGAAGTGCCTTGCTCATCGCCGGAATCGACGCTGTCCTCGCGCCGACGGTCACACCGAAACTCGTCGAACGCTTTGGCCTGAGAAGGGTCATCGTCAGCGGCACCAGCATCGGTGCAATCGGCTACGCCCTCTTCCTGCGAGTCGGTGCCGATTCACCGTATGTCACCTACATGCTGCCGACGGTGATCATGATCGGGCTCGCCTTCTCCCTCGCCTATGGACCGCTGACGATCGCCGCAACCGATGGCATCGCCGAACACGAACAGGGTCTGGCGGGAGGGATTCTCTACACCTCGTGGCAATTCGGAACGGCCCTCGGGCTCGCTGCCGTTACTGCGATCAAGCTGACTGATGTCGACGAAAACTCGCTCGAGATCTTCCACCGGGCCCTGTTGTTTCCCGTTGCCGCAATCATGCTCAGTGTCGTCATCGTCGCCTCCGGATTCCGCCGCCAAGGCACCAGGGAATCGGAGACGAAATTTGTCGCCGCCCCAAACTGAACGGAACCTGTGGATCAGGTCACCGCTTCGAACCTCGATCCGCATCGGCTCCTTATGGTGTTTTCCGCTCCAGTTTCTACACTTGAATTCTGAACGCCACCAATGCACGACTGGAGGCTCCCGGAATGCTCGATCCCGACAGCAAAAGCCAAACCTTCTCGATCCAGAACGACGATCTGATCGTGACCCGCGGCCGGCCGCTCGACATCAGCGTCATCCAGAATGGCGATCTTGCGGTGGAATCAGGCGCCACAGCCACGATCAGCGGCATCCTCAACGGAACCGCCACCGTTCGCAACGGCACGCTGCATGTAATCGGTGTCGTCAATGGTGACGTCATCAACATCGGAGGAAATCTCACGATCGATCCCACCGCCGACGTCAAGGGCACCGTAACTAATCAGGAACCCTGACCGCTTTCCAGCCTCGCGTCCCGGATCGCGACCAGTGCCGGGTGCGTGATTTCTTCGAGCGCCTGGAGTCGGAAGCCGTCGAAGGGGAGATCGGGGAAGCGGTCGACATAGTCACGAGACTGGAGAAATGCCTCCAGCCGATCAACCTGCTTGACGAATTGTGACTCCGCCGATTCCTGGGCTTCGTATTCGTCCCAGAGATCGCCAAGGTTCGCCGCCGCGCCAGGCGGCAGCAGCGAAAGTAACTGCGTCATCGCCGCCGCCTCGGCCAGAAGTTTCCGCTCGGAACTTGCCATCGATCGCGGATGACGCACACTGAAAAAGGCCGTCAGCCCCTCGGCATCGTCGGCAGCGGGAACCTCGCCCGGATCGTACGGAGCCGGATCGCCCGAAATCGATTCTGCCAGATCGTGCATCATCGCCAGCTTCAGCACCCGATTAGCATCCATCGTCTCGTCGTCACAGGCAACGATCCAGGCGAGGACGCCCGTCAGCAGGCTGTGATCCGCCACCGATTCGACCTCGGTTAGCGGAACCCCGCGATCGATCCAGCCGGTTCGCTTCAATCGCTTCAGTTCCGCCGCCTGCCTGAAGAATGCGACCAGATCCGTTCTCACCGCGCGAATTCCCGCTTGAAGAATTGCAACGTCCGCTTCCACGAATCCGCCGCCTCATCGAATGCTGCCGCTTCCGGATCGAAGGTCAGGAAGCCGTGACCAATCCCGGTGTACGTAATGAAATCATGCGATTTCGTCGCCGCAATCAACTGATCGGAATAGGCATCTACATTCGCCGGACCAACCCCATGATCCTGATCGCCCCAGAAGCCGAGAATCGGCGACTGCAAATTCGCCACCTCATCGGAATCACTCGGCAATAGTGGCCGCAGCGGTGTCCGCTCGCGCATCGGGAATCCGTAATAGCAGACTGTGGCCACCGGCTGCGGTTCACGCGACGCCAGATGCAGTACCAGCGTTCCACCCATGCAAAACCCGATCGTCCCAACCTTGCCGTTCGACCGCTCATGATGTGACAACCAGAATGACAACGTCTCGAGATCCCGCAGCGCCGGCATCTGATCAAGTTGTCCACCCCTGGCCCGACGCGCGTCCGGTGAATCCTCCGCCGGTTCCGGGAGACGAAAGAAGAGATCAGGTAGTGCCGTGACATACCCTTCTCCCGCCAGCCGTCGCGCCAGATCGTGATAGAAGGCATTCGGACCGTGAATATCGTGAATCAGCAACAGTGCACCGGTGGCAGGACCATCCGGAACGGCCACGAATGTCGGGAGTTGCTTGCCATCGAGCAACTCGATCTCGACAGTGGATTCGCTGATCGGGGCACCACCGGAAATCGGAAACGGCGCTTCGTCGTGACACATCGCAAAACACTCCTGCTGGCAATCGAACGTCGCTTGGAACTCCGCTGATTGTAGAGGACACGTCCAGCCTTGGATCGGTGAGGGACCATGATCCTCAGCGGTCCGGCATGGGTTTCGCCGAGCCAGACTTACCCGTACAATGCCGAAACGCGATTATCGGCCGGAATTCGATTCATCTCAGGAGAGCATCGTGACGTCTTCGACCCAACCAAAAATCACGATCATTGGCGCTGGAGGAGTCGTCTTCCCGCTTCGCCTGATGGGTGACATGCTGAGCTTTCCCGCCCTGCATGCGGCCACGTATTCGCTGATGGATATCGATATTTCAAGGGCGCAACGCACGACCGGCATGGCGAAGGAACTCGCCGGGTTTTACGGATTTCCGGCCCGGATCGAAGCCACCGACGATCTCCGTGCCGCCCTGACCGGTGCCAACTACGTGATCATCACTTTCCAGGTCGGCGGCGTCGAATCATGGCTCAAGGACTATCAGATTCCCGCCAGCTACGGAGTCGATCAGGCGGTTGGCGATACCCTCGGCCCGGGCGGGGTCTTCCGCTTCCTTCGTTCCGTCAACGCCTACCGCGACATCGCCACCCTGATCAACGAACTCTGTCCCGATGTTCAGGTCATCAACTACGCGAATCCGATGGCGATGGCTTGCTGGTACCTCAAGGATCAGGGGATCGACGCTGTTGGACTCTGCCACAGCGTGCAGGGAACTTCTCGCATGCTCGCTCGCGCCCTCGATGTTCCGTACGAGGACGTTACCTACAACAGCGCCGGCATCAATCATCAAGCCTGGTTCACGACCTTCCGTCAGGGCGAAGAGGATCTCTACCCACGCCTGCGGGAGGTGATGACCGAGCGTCATCTCAAGCACATCGATCCGAAGAAGGCCCTCGAGGATACCGGTGATCACAGCAGCGAACGCGGCGATACCGCCTACGAAGGTGCCAACGAATCGGTTCGCACCGCGATCATGGATATGTTTGGCTACTTCCACACCGAGAGTACGCACCATGCCAGCGAATACCTGCCGTACTTCCGCAAGAATACCGATCTGATCAGGGCCTACATTCCGGAACGCTGGGGATTCTCGAAGGAGCGAGTTGAACGCGTACCCGAGGATATGGATCGCAAGCGCCTCGACGAGATGAAAAAGGAACTGAAACCATCGCTCGAATACGGCGCACTCATCGTCAACTCCATGGAAACCGGCGAGCCAACCGTGATCTACGGGAACGTGCCGAATCGCGGACT
>JBBJOX010000004.1:0-4835 GCA_037724245.1 Thermomicrobiales bacterium
AACCAAGATCGTCGCGACTATAGGTCCTGCTACCTCCAGCCCCGAACGAATTGCCAACCTGATCACCGCTGGGGTGAGGGTGGTTCGCTTGAACTTTTCCCATGGAAGTCAGGAAGATCATCGACAGGTGTACGATCGTGTTCGTTCTGCCGCTCACGATGCAGACACTCCCATTGCCATTCTCCAGGATCTGCAGGGGCCAAAACTCCGGGTCGGAACAATGTCCGATCCCGAAGGCAATTCACTCGAAACTGGCGCGACCTTTCGCATCTGCACCGTCGAGATCGTCGGCACCTCCGAACGAGCCTCCACGACATTTCCCGATCTCGCGAGGGACGTCCGCGTTGGAGATCGCGTCCTGCTGGACGACGGCAACCTGGAACTCGTCGTGACATCGATTGAGCAGGACACGGAGTTCGGTGACGAAATCGTTACCCGGGTAATCCATGGCGGTCACCTGAAATCGAACAAGGGCATCAATCTGCCGGGAACGCAGATCAGTTCCCCTGCCCTGACAGAAAAAGATGTTGAAGACCTTGAGTTCGGAATCAACCTCGGCGTGGACATGATCGCGCTCAGTTTCGTTCGCTCGTCCGCCGACATCGTTCTCGCCAAGGATCGCATTCGCGTTTTGGGTGGAACCCAACCTCTGATCGCCAAGGTCGAAAAGCCACAGGCGATCGACAACCTCGAGGATATCGTTCGGGCAGCCGATGGAATCATGGTTGCACGCGGAGATCTGGGTGTCGAACTCAGTGTTGAAGCCGTACCCATGATCCAGAAACGCCTGATCCGCCTCGCCAACGAAATGGGAAAACCCGTCATTACCGCCACCCAGATGCTCGAATCGATGATCCAGAATCCGCGACCTACACGCGCCGAAGCCAGCGACATTGCCAACGCGATCCTCGACGGGACTGATGCGATCATGCTCTCCGGAGAAACGGCAATCGGCGAATGGCCGCTCGAAGCGGTGGGCGTGATGAAACGGATTGCCCGTCGTATCGAATCGAGCGAAGTGCTGTACGTCGCACCGAGGGCGACCCAGCACGAAGTGCGAACGGTCCAGCAGTCTGTGGCAGTCGCCGCGCGCGAACTCGCCCAAAATCTGGGTGCCAAGGCAATTGCCGTACTGACGGCGTCGGGGGTTACCGCAGCCCGCGTATCGCAATCGCGACCCGGCGTGCCCATCATCGCCTTCACCGACAACCAGACCGTCGCCAATCGGTTGGCGCTTTGGTACGGCGTGACCCCCGTAGTCTGCGATCTGACCGGATCCACCGACGACATCATCCTGCGAATCACATCGAGTCTCAAATCCCAGGGCATCGGCTTGCCTGGCGACGCCATCGTCATCGTCGGTGCCAGACCTCGCCAGACCCAGGTTCAATCAGTCTTTCTCGAAGTCCATCTTATGTCCTGAATACTACCGAAAGCGGTATCGACGAGACACAAAAAAGAAGGTGAGTCTTTCGACCCACCTCCCTCCAGAACATCCCGAACCTAGCTCGGTGTCGTGTTACCAACGTTCTGGGTCGGCTTCCAGGTCACCGTTTCGGTTTCTTCCTGATGCTGGGTTTCGATTCCAGCTTCATGATCTTCCGCAACCGGCTTGCCCCAGATCTCGATCACCTGCGAGCCGTCCAGCGTTTCCCGCTCGAGCAACGCTGCAACCAGCGACTCCAGCTTATCGCGATTCGTCGAAATGATCTCGAGCGCCTCCTTCAAGGCATTCTCCACCATGTCGCGAACAGCAGCATCGATTCGCTGCGCCGTCGCATCCGAGAACGACTTGTCCTGCGTAATCTCGCGACCGAGGAACACATGCTCCTCTCCAGTCCCAAGATAGATTGGACCGATTTCTGAGCTCATGCCCCAGAGTCCGACCATGCGCTTGGCCAGGCCAGTCGCCTGCTTCAGATCGTTCTCGGCCCCGGTGGTGATTTCGCCGAAGGCAACCATTTCTGCAGCGCGTCCACCAAGCATTCCGGCGAGGCGTCCGATCAGATACGTGCGACTGTACAGCGCCCGATCCTCATCCGGCATCTGAATCGTCACACCACCGGCGTTACCGCGTGGCACGATACTCACCTTGCGCAGCGGATCGGAACCCGCCGTCAGATGGGCGACCAAGGCGTGGCCCGTCTCGTGATACGCAACGACTTCACGTTCCTTGGCACTGGCGAGTCCAGACTTGGCCACACCCAACAGAATCTTGTCCAGCGCGTCGTCGAAATCGCTCGTCAGAATTTCCTTGCGATTGCGTCGGGCTGCAGTCAATGCAGCCTCATTGACGAGATTAGAAAGATCGGCACCGGAGAATCCGGTGGTCGAGCGAGCGATCCGCTCCAGATCGACCTCGGTGTTGAGCGGAATTCCTCGAGAGTGAATCTGCAGAATCGCGACTCGACCCTTGCGATCAGGCAAGCCAACCGTGACCTGGCGATCGAAACGTCCCGGTCGAAGCAGCGCAGGATCGAGCACGTCTGGTCGGTTCGTTGCCGCCATCACGATGACTTCCTGATTGGTTTCGAAACCGTCCATTTCAACCAGCAACTGGTTGAGGGTCTGTTCACGCTCGTCGTTGGAACCACCGAGACCGGCGAATCGCTGACGTCCGACCGCGTCCATTTCATCCACGAAGATGATCGCCGGTGCGGCTGCCTTGGCCTTGTCGAAGAGATCGCGGACGCGACTCGCACCGACCCCGACGAACATCTCGACGAACTCCGATGCCGAAACACTGAAGAAGGGAACTCCAGCTTCACCAGCGACTGCGCGAGCAGTCAATGTCTTGCCTGTACCCGGAGGGCCAATCAGCAGCACACCACGTGGTAACCGGGCACCGAGTGCATGGTACTTCGCAGGATTCCTCAGGAAGTCAACGACTTCCATCAACTCCTGCTTCGCCTCATCTTCACCGGCAACATCCGAGAATGTGACCTGCGGCCGTTCCGGATCGTTCTGACGCGCCTTGCTTCGACCAAAGCCGAAGACATTTTGCTGACCGCGACCCATTTGCCGACCCATTAACAGGATCAGTCCGATGAACAGCAGGAACGGCGCGAAGGAGAACAGGATCGTTCCCCAGATCGAACCAGAACTGGTGCGTCCCTCGACAACCGCGCCGCTTTCCTCAACCGCCGCCAGCAGCGTCGTGTTTTCAACACCCTGCGGCAGCGTGGCCTGGATTAAGTCAGTCGACGTGACGTTCGTCGCATCTTCGGCAGCATTCGGATCGACCCGATCCTCATCGGTGTTGAACTTGATTGGCTGCACCAGTTCGAGCTTGATCGATGTTTCCGACAACGTCGCCTTCGAAATGTTGCTGGTATCGATCTGCTCGGTGGCTACCGAATACGGAACCGATTGAGTCGGCTCGGAATCACTCGGACCGAAGTACTCCCACAGGTACCAGCCGACCAGGGCAATGATCAGGGTTGCTACTACCCAGGTCGGGATACGCGGGGTTCGCTTCGTTGGAGTTCCGGGACCACCCGATCCGCCACCGTTCTTGTTCTGTTGCTGACGCTGATTTCGATCCTGATCGGAACGCATCAGCGGAAACTGAGGCTTTTTCGGATCCGGCTGGTTCATGTGGTTTGTATCTTTCCAGAATTGTCGACGTCGACGAAAACTGAACAGCGTTCAGGTTTCAAGAATAGCAAAAATCTGGCCCCGTTTGGGTCCTTTCCCAAGCTTAGAGCATAAGAATGCACGATCCCACCTTTTAACCGAAGAAATCAGGCGTTTGGGTTGCATTCTTATCGTCCGTTCACACAACGAACACAATTCACGACCCTACCCCCTTATGTGGCGACAATTTTCCACCACGCGGGTACCGCGTAGGCATCTTCCAGCTCATGAGCGTACCCGACCCACTCCACCAATGGTGAGTGCCGAAGGATGGCCGGAATCACCTGGCCATGAATCACCATTTTCGAAGCACGCTCCCCCTCACCCCATCTGCTGACGGCGTTTGTGTATGCCTCGCCCGAACGTGGAACCGAAATCATCAACTCAATAAAATCAGTCGTCGTGAATTCTCCCGGCTGAATCTGCTTGAGCAACCATTCCACTGCCGGAGTCAACTCGGCGATCATTTCGTCCACCGAGACCGACGTACCGCCGTTTCGGTGTTCCCTGGCAGACATCGTGATCTTCCTTATCTATACGTCAGCTGAAATCTTTACGATGCCTGAGTCGTCGAGCTCGCCGCCACTGCGCAGCCCGACGTAACTTTCGTACCGACCTCTCGCGATGCGACCATCCCCAACGGCGTCGCGAATTGCGCAGGATGGCTCGTGCACGTGACTGCAGTCATCGAAGTGGCAATCACCGAGATATGGCAAAAACTCCCGGAAACAACCGGCAAGTTGATCGGCGTGAACGGCACGCATTGCCAACGCCCGCATGCCAGGCGTGTCTCCGAGAAACGTCGTATCGTCGATTTGCTGAAGTCGCGCTCCAACTGTCGTGTGTCGCCCCTTGCCGGTAGCGGTGGAAACGTGACTCACCTCACGCCTGTTCTCGGGATCGAGCACATTCAGCAAACTCGATTTGCCGACACCGGATGGCCCGGCGAGAACGGTCAATTTCCCATCGAGAACAGCACGAAGTTCTTCGACACCCTCCCCAGAATACGAACTGAAATAGTGAACCTCATAAACAGCCTCGTAATCGGCAAATATCTCGCGCGGTCGTGGCTGTCGCTCCGCACTGTCGGTATCCATTTTGGCGATCCCGATCACAATCGGCAGATCCTGCAGTTCAGCCAGAATCAGAAAGCGATCGAGCATGCGGCGATGCGGTTCCGGATCGTGTGCGGCAAATAC
>JBBJOX010000004.1:4845-26620 GCA_037724245.1 Thermomicrobiales bacterium
AATACGAAGAGCACCTGATCCGGATTCGCGATGATGACCTGCTCGATGTCGCGGGTATTTCTGGCCAGACGCGAAAGCGACCGCGTTCGGGGTTCGATCCGCTCGATCACGGCCTCGCCTTCTCCAACATCGGACACCCAGACCTGATCGCCTACCGCCACCAGATCAGTTCGTCGGCGCTGCCGCTTCAACGCACCCCGGATCGTTGCGATCAGCGTGATTCTTCGTTCATCGAGCGTCACTTCGAACCAGAGGCCGTGGGCCCGAACCACCCGACCCAGCTCGGCACCTGTCGGTAACGGTGCCTGTTCACTCGATATTGGTTCACTGGGACGGGATGAAGTTCGGGCGGAGGTAGGACGTCGGGACGCTCGGGGGGCTGG
This sequence comes from Thermomicrobiales bacterium, assembly GCA_037724245.1. Lineage (GTDB taxonomy): Bacteria > Chloroflexota > Chloroflexia > Thermomicrobiales > UBA6265 > JBBJOX01. The sequence goes on from JBBJOX010000004.1 coordinate 5,229, forward strand.
CAAACGGTGCAATACTCCTGAAGTGGTCACGTGACACGACTTGCGATTGTTCCTTTCATTGTACGCAATCCAAAATTTCAGGGATACGTATATCTAGGTGTAACGGTTCGGCGTTCCTTCGCTTCTACCATAGCCGGGTTGACACATCATCAACAACGCATATGCTTACCTAAAGGAAGTGAGGACGACGTATCGTCCCCTTCGACGCAACAGTTCACACGCCTGGAGGCGAATCACATGATCACAATGACCAACGAAGCGATTGAGCAGCTACGCGAGTTCCTGACGGAACAGGGAACACCCGATCATGCACTTCGTGTTTTCGTGTCCCCAGGCGGATGCTCGGGACTGCAGTACGGCATGACAATCGATGAATTGGCAGACGAGGGCGATGAAGTCATCGAAACTGCTGGCGTTCGTGTACTGGTAGATAATTTCAGCGCTATGTATCTTGAAGGTTCTGAAATCGATTACGTCAACTCGCTCATGGGTGGCGGTTTCACCGTCCGCAATCCGAACGCTGTCGCCTCCTGCGCCTGCGGTCACTCCTTCGATTCCGGCGATAACGCCGAGACGACACAGGGATGCGGCTGCGGCAGCCACTAGATTCAGCAATCGCCGGAACGTCTCGAGCCCGCGAGGTCAGACGTTTCGGCTCATCCCCGCTGGCAAATTAGACGTGAAAACCGATTGTTAGGGACTTCACAAACTCACAATCGTTGGGTATAATGTATGCATGCCGGAGAAACTGTGAAGCTTCGTTTAACGAATGCACACACCGGAGCCTCCCGATTGTCCGTGAAAACTTTCCAGGTTAGTGAAGTTGCTCCTGATCCCGGGAGCCCTAGCGCATACGGCGGAATTACGCCGGTACGGTTTCTGCGTGTCAGCTTCAATGGCAATGCCGCCATACCATGATCGCTCCATGTCCACAATGCAGTGAGGAGCTTGCAACGAAATGAGTGATTCAATGACGTCGTATGATGTGAGTAAAATCGACCAGTTGGTCAGCGAGAATGCCGACGATAAGGTTGAAGTCCCCGAAGAGATCAAGACCCAGATGGCCGACGAGGTCGAACCGGAAGTTGATCTCGAGCGCGATCTGGACGTTCTTCAGCGTCTCGATCCTAATTTCATTAATGATCCTGTTCGACTTTACTTGCGCGAAATTGCTGAAACTCCCCTCCTCACCCACGTTCAGGAAATCGATCTCGCAAAACGGGTGGAAAATGGGGATCTGCAGGCTGTCCAGCAATTCGTTCGCGCCAACCTGCGGCTTGTTGTCTCCATCGCCAAACGCTACGTCAATCGTGGCCTGACCTTGCTCGATCTGATTCAGGAAGGCAACATCGGCCTGATGCGTGCCGTGCAGAAATACGACTGGCGCAAGGGTTTCCGGTTCAGCACCTATGCCACCTGGTGGATTCGCCAGGCGATCACCCGCGCCATCGCCGATCAGAGCCGAACGATTCGCCTGCCAGTTCACATGGGCGATTCGATCTCTCGCTACCGCAAAACTCTGAATATGCTGGCGCAGGAACTGGGACGTCAACCGACACCGGAAGAAGTTGCCGAGGCGATGGCCGTCGCGCCTGAAAAGATTCACCAGATCGTTCAGGCTGCCCAGCGCACTATTTCGCTCGAAACGCCAATTGGCAACGAGGACGACACATCACTTGGCGATCTGATCGCCGACGAAGTCTCCGAGACACCGTACGAGGCAGCCAGTGAATCGATGCTCAAGCGTGATGTCAGCGCCGCACTCGATACCCTGTCCGCTCGTGAGAAACTGGTTCTTCAACTTCGCTTCGGACTTGGCCAAGGGCACCAGCACACGCTGGCCGAGGTCGGCGAGCAGCTCCAGATCAGCCGCGAACGTGTCCGCCAGATCGAAAACGAAGCGCTTCAGAAGCTGCGTAAACTCGATGGCGACCGCCTCTTCGCCTATCATCAGGAACTCTAGACTCAGATCAGGAGATTAGAAACGGGCGGCATTGTGTCCGCCCGTATTTTGTTTCCTTTTTCAATTGCGGGACGTCAGCTCCCAATTCCAGAAGACCCCGACATTAGGCTCCAACATAGGCCGCCAGGTGCTGGCCGGTCAGCGTCGAGCGAGCCGCGACCAAATTGGCGGGAGTACCTTCGAAAACGATCTTGCCACCGTCGTGACCAGCACCGGGCCCGAGGTCGATAATCCAGTCGGCGTGCGCCATAACCGCCTGATGGTGTTCGATAACGATCACCGACTTGCCGGAATTGACGAGACGATCGAGCAGGCCCAGCAAATGCTCGACATCGGCCAGATGCAGACCAGTCGTCGGTTCGTCGAGTATGTAAATACCGCCCTTGTCACCCATGTGCGTCGCGAGCTTGAGTCGCTGCCTTTCACCGCCGGAAAGTGTTGTTAGTGGTTGCCCGAGGCTTAGATAACCCAGCCCGACATCGTCCATCCGCGCCAGAATCGCGAGAGCGGCGGGAGTCTTCGCCGGACCGGATCCAAAGAACCCGGACGCCTCGGTTACCGGCATTGCCAGGACCTCGCTGATGTTCTTGCCACCGAGCAGATACGTCAGAACCTCTGCCAGGAAACGTTTACCGCCACACTCTTCACAGACTGCTGAAACGCCAGCCATCATCCCAAGATCAGTGTAGATGACACCGGCGCCGTTGCAGGTTGGGCACGCCCCTTCGGAGTTGGCACTGAAGAGCGCTGGCTTGACCCCGTTTTCCTTGGCGAATGCCTTTCGAATCGGCTCGAGCAATCCGGTGTAGGTTGCCGGATTGCTTCGACGAGAGCCGCGAATCGCCGTCTGATCGACCGAGATCACGCCTGCCGAAGCGGGAACCGATCCGTGAATCAGCGAACTCTTACCTGAGCCGGCAACACCGGTAACAACACAAAGCACTCCGAGCGGAATATCCACATCGACCGATTGCAGGTTGTGCCGGGTCGCGCCACGGATTTCGAGATTCTTCTTCGAGGTGCGGACATTGGTTTTGAGCGACGATCGGTCATCGAAGTGACGTCCCGTAATCGTGCCGCTGGTCCGCAGTCCTTCGACCGAGCCTTCGAAGCAGACGGTCCCGCCGGCTTTCCCGGCGCCAGGTCCAAGATCGATGACGTGGTCGGCGATCACAATCGCCTCCGGTTTGTGTTCCACCACCAGCACCGTATTGCCTTTGTCGCGCAGTCGGAGCAGCAGCTCGTTCATGCGCTGGATGTCGTGCGGGTGCAAGCCTATCGTCGGTTCATCGAAGACATACGTGACATCAGTCAGCGACGACCCAAGGTGGCGAATCATCTTGACTCGTTGGGCCTCACCACCCGAAAGCGTGCCGGCCGGCCGGTCGAGCGAGAGGTAACCAAGGCCAATCCCGACGAAGGAATCGAGAGAGTGTCGCAACTTGTCGAGAAGTGGAGCAACCGAAGGTTCCTCGACGCTGTGGACCCATTCGGCGAGATCGCTGATCTGCATTGAGCACGCGTCGGCGATGTTGATTCCCTTGATTTTCGATGAGCGAGCTCCCGCACTGAGCCTAGTGCCGTCACATTCGGGACAGGGTGTGAACGTGACTGCCCGCTCGACGAAGGCGCGAATGTGAGGCTGCAGGGCTTCCTTGTCCTTGGACAGAAACGACTTCTGGATTTTCGGGATCAGTCCCTCGTAGGTGAGAGTCACGCCCTGAACCTTGACCTTGCTCGGTTCGCGATAGAGGAAGTCCTGCATTTCCTTTTTGGTGAAGTCGCGGATAGGTTTGTTCGGATCGAGAAATCCCGACTCGGCGTAAACCTGCACCGTCCAGAAACTGTCCGACTTCCAGCCGGGAATCGTGAAGGCGCCAGATGCAATCGATTTCGAATCGTCGTAAAGCTGGGTCAGATCGATATCATTGACCGTACCCATGCCTTCGCAACGCGGACACATGCCACCGGTGATCGAGAATGTGGCTTTCGTCGCTGTGCTGTTTGCTTTTTCGACCGTCAGGGCGCCGGTACCGTGAGCCGAAGCAACATTGAACGAGAACGCCTGGGGCGATCCAATGTGCGGCTTTCCGAGCCGACTGAACAGGATACGCAACATTGCATTGGCGTCGGTCGCTGTGCCGACGGTCGAGCGCGCGTTGGCTCCCATGCGCTCCTGATCGACGATGATCGCCGTCGTCAATCCGTCGAGAACATCGACATCAGGTCGGGCCAGTGTCGGCATGAAACCCTGAAGGAACGCGCTGTAGGTTTCATTGATCAGGCGCTGCGAGTCGGCGGCGATCGTGCCGAACACCAGAGAACTCTTGCCCGAACCGGAGACGCCGGTGAACACCGTCAGCCGACGTTTCGGAATCTCGACGCTGATGTCATTGAGATTATTCTCCCGCGCTCCCTGAACGCGGATCAGGTCGTGACTGTCAGCAATGTGCACCGCCGGTGCGTGCGTTTCCGTGCTCGCCGTCATACGGTTCATGTCTCCATCAGATGAATGAGGCTGCATTTGCTGCCCGGGTTTGCGTGGTCAGGCTTATGCCAGCAAAGCCTGCAGTTTATCCAGCATACTCATCCAGCCATAACGAGCACCGCCGATCTCCTGCTTGGCACCCGTCTGGAATCCACTCTGCTCGAGATGAAGATTGGTAACCCCGGCCTCGCCTTCCGTCAGAGTCCAACTGACAACTGTTGGAAACGGAGCATTGTCCCCTCCGCCGCCAACCCAGGTGTATGAAAGTCGGTTCGGCTTTTCGACTTCGGTCACTTCGCAATCAACGAACCCGTCCCAACCCTCAGCATCCCTGAACTGAAATGTGTGGCCGACCACGGGCTGAAAGTCGTTCGCCTTGAACAGCATCCATTTCGATAGCGTTTCAGGATTGGTCAGGGCATTCCAGACCCGATCAATCGGGCTCTTCAGCTCGAAATCCAGGACGACAGTTTCACTCATGTGTTCTCCTCATCTTCCAACAAATTCTTCAGGTTGGTAATCTGCTCGGTCCAGAATCGATCGTAAAACGAAACCCACTCCTGAATCTCGCGCAATGGAGCCGCGTTAAGGTGATAGCGAGATTCCCTGCCGGACTTGCGAACCGTCACGAGACCCGCCGACCTGAGAATGGCCAAATGTTTGGAAACGGCAGTGCGACCAACTGGAAAGCGAGACGTCATTTCATGAAGGGGCAACTCGTAAGTCTCAGCAAGTAAACGGATCAGCTGGCGTCGCGTTGGATCGGCAACCGCACCGTAAACATCTCCCATGGAATTCACTTCCTCTGACGTCACATCGCATCCGAGACAGTTGCGTTACTGTTTCGAATGCGACACCATATGGTGTCTTGTTCCAGAATAGGGCACCAAAAGGTGTCCTGTCAACAGCTGCAGGCGATCGGCACGAGGAATTTGGTACTTCACGTCTGAAGAAACGAAACGGACGACCAAATGGCCGCCCGTTCAGAAACCGTTCTCTTGCGTCGCCCTGCGTCATTGGTCAGCAGTTAGCATCAGATTCTTACGAATTTGGAAGATCCCAATGCCTACGAAGCGTGCCGCGTCATCACGATGTTCCATTCGTTGATTGTGGATCGCTCGATGATGCCGCCGGCCTGAGCGTACGGATCCGCCGCCAGTTGCGCTTCCGCGGCCGCCAGATCCGGAGCTTCGTACACCATCAACGCGCCAGAATCGTCGGTAAATGGTCCAGATTCTACCAACTTTCCCGCATCCAGAAGCGTTTTCAGATACTCCCGATGCGTCGGTCGCGTCGCCAACCGTTTGTCGGTATCACTCGTGAATGTCAGATTGACTGCAAATATCGCCATGGTCTTCTCCCTTGGTTCAACGATCGTTCGAAGGAACTCGATCAATCTGCCGCGGACACTGCACCACGCGTGAGAATCGCGTTCCACTCCCGGATCTCGGTCGTCGCAAAAATTCCGTTGATCGCATATGGATCCTTGGCCAGCGTCGCCTCCGCCTCAGCCAGATCGGACGCTTCGTAAATCGAGATTCCACCCTTCTCGTCAAGGAAGGGACCCGCCGCGTACAGCCGACCGGTTTCGAACAGATTGGTCAGGAACTCCCGATGCTTCGGCCGCACCGACATCCGCTTCTCCACATCATCGATGAACGACACCTTGACCAGAAACAGCGCCACGCCTACCTCCAACTCGCACCAGCCACAATCTCGATGAGTCCGAGAGTACACTGAAATCTGCAATTGTCGACACCCTGAAACCCGTTCCGGAGCAAACGCGCCCCAATGCTACAACCGCCTACCGATCAGGAATCCTCAACCGACGACAAGGTTGTTCCACTCCGTCGCCAATACCTGCAAATCAAGGCGCGTTATCCCGACACCATCCTCTTCTTCCGCCTCGGCGATTTCTACGAGACGTTCGAACGCGATGCCGAAATTACCGCCCAGGTTCTCGATATCGTGCTCACCAGTCGCGAAATGGGCAAGAATCTCCGCGTTCCGCTGGCCGGCATCCCCTATCACGCCGCTGATGGCTACATCGCCAAACTGATCGCGGCCGACTACAAGGTCGCCGTTTGCGAGCAAATCGGCGAAGTGACCAAGGGCAAGGGACTTGTTCAGCGAGATGTCACTCGCGTCATCACCCCCGGCACCGTCAGCGAACCATCGATGCTCGATGCCCAGAGCAATAACTACATCGCGTCGGTTGTGATCGACAAGCATCGCGCCGGCATCGCGTATGCCGATATCACCACCGGCGAGTTCCGGACGACTGAACTGACAGAGGACTCGACCGAAGAGGCCCAACTCGCCGCCGGACGTGAACTGCTTCGCCTGAATGCTGCTGAACTCGTGATCTCGGCGCATCTGACCGACACACTGCCGCTTCCACAATCAGCCTGGCTCGCCGAATCGATCAGTCTCAGCCGCACAGATGCCTGGCGCTGGCAAACCGATCGCGCCCGTGACGCGCTGATACGCCACTTCCGTGTCGACTCACTCGATGGCTTCGGATGCAGCGGACTTCCGGTCGCCACCAGCGCCGCCGGCGGACTCCTCCAGTACCTAGAGGAAACGCAACTCGCCGGATTTCGCCAGATTTCGAGCCTCTCGACGTACAACATTGCGTCTTTCATGACGCTCGATGCGCAAACCAGACGCAACCTCGAACTCACCGAAAGTTCTCGCGGCGATCGAAAAAGAAGTCTCGTCGGCATCCTCGATCGAACCCGAACCCCGATGGGCGCCCGGCTCCTTCGTCGCTGGATCGGCCAGCCACTGCTCGATCCGTCAGAGATCAATCACCGGCTCGATGGTGTCACCTGGTTCTTCGAACATGGTCCGGTTCGTCAGCAAACCCGGGACCTGCTTCGCACTATCGGTGACATCGAACGCCTCGCCAATCGTTCAATCATCGGTACGATCGGTCCCCGAGAACTCGGAACCTTACGCGATGCACTGACGATCATCCCCGAACTTGTGGGGTTGCTGACCGATGCTCCCGGAATGCACGATGTGCCGGATTGCTCAGATCTCACCGCGCTCCTGACGCGTTCCCTGAATGACGAACTTCCTGCATTGGTGACAAAGGGTGGAGTGATTCGCTCGGGGCACGCCTCCGAACTCGATGGACATCGTATCCGTGCCCAGGAAGCGCGGGACTGGATCGCCAATCTCGAACGGTCTGAGCGAAATCGCACCGGTATTCGCACACTTAAGGTCGGGTACAACCGTGTCTTCGGCTACTACCTGGAAATCACCGCTGCCGCCCTCGCCACCGCTGAACGCGATCGCGCGACCAGCGGGCAACTCGACCCTGCACTCCCGGCCGATTATCTTCCGAAGCAGTCCCTCGCCAACGCCACTCGCTATTTCACACCGCAACTCAAGGAATACGAAACACTCGTCCTGACCGCGGAAGAAACCCTCAGCCAACTCGAACACGATGCATTTCACTTGATCGTCCAACAGATCGCCGACAACGGCAATCGCCTGATGCAACTCGCTTCGATCCTCGCCGAAACAGACACACTGGCGTCACTGGCCGAAGTCGCACAGCAACGAAACTACGTACGTCCAGAGCTTGGTGACAGCACAAGGCTCAACGTCGTCAACGGACGCCATCCCGTCCTCGAGGATGCGCTGCCACCGGGTGAATTCGTCCCCAACGGCACGGCACTCGACACAGAGCACCAGCAGATCGTGATCCTGACTGGACCAAACATGGCCGGCAAATCGAGCTGGCTTCGGCAAACTGCGCTGATTACACTGATGGCACAGATCGGATCCTACGTACCGGCCGATCGCGCCGAAATCGGCATCGTCGATCGCATCTTCACCCGCATTGGAGCCCAGGACGATATCGCAACCGGGCAAAGCACCTTCATGGTTGAAATGCTCGAAACCGCCAATATCCTCCATCACGCAACCCATCGCAGCTTGATCGTTCTCGACGAAATCGGACGAGGCACAAGCACCTACGATGGTCTCGCTATCGCTCGCGCCATTGTCGAATTCATCCATAACGCATCACGGCTGGGTTGCAAAACCCTCTTCGCCACGCACTATCACGAACTGACAGAACTCGCTGAGGTCCTTCCCCGGGTACAGTGCTTTCGCATGGACGTATTGGAAGATGGCGAACGAATCGTCTTTCTTCGCAAAATCGTCCCCGGGGGCGCCGACAAATCCTACGGTATTCACGTCGCGCAATTGGCCGGCATTCCCGATGGAATCGTCCGCCGCGCCCAGGACATCCTGCGCGAACTTGAAGCGCAGCCATCGACGAAACGCGAATTCGGAACGAACGGTAACTCCAACGGTCTCAACGGGTTACAACTCACCTTCTTCGATCAACCGAACCTCGCGATCGAAAAACTTAAGGCACTTGATGTCGAATCACTGTCGCCACTCGATGCCCTGAACACCCTCTACGAACTGCGTAAATCAGTCAGCTGAGCCGTTTGATCCAGGCCTGCCAGTTCACGCTGATCGAGGGTCGTGGATGCAGCCATCCATGATTCCGAGGCACTGCTCCGCACCAGCGACCACATACCCCAGACCAGCGCACCGAAGATCGCGATATTGGCGATCGCGAGCACAGACAGAAACGACCCATACACGAAATCGCCCAGCCATTCCGGGATCGCTGCCCGGAACCCTCCATACACAATCGCAATATTGAGCAGGTATGTCAGCGACGTACCAGTCGCCAGCGCCATCACTCGTCGATGCCCACCAGTCAAGCCAGTAATCACTGCCAGACAAACGAGTGCTGGAAAGAGATATCGCTCGTGAACACGAGTTGGCAGCATGAAGAAAGCGAACGCCGCCAACGTCATCATCCACAACGACGTCAGAAGCATCGGAACCGCTGATCGGCGAATGATGAGCGTGGCCAGGAGTACGATCACAGCGGCCATCGCAATTACCAGCAACAGATTGCCATATTGCTGCGCACTGAATCCCGCCATCAAATCCGTTTCGTCATTGATACGTGCCAGCGACGATTGACCGAGCATCCAGATGTTCGACGCTGCCAGTGTCCGGTGCGGATACAGATCGATCGCCACCTGCATGCGGTCCAACAGCTGCCAGGTTGTTTTCAGCCCCGGCAGGCCCACACCATAAGGCAGAATCACGATGAGGACGCTCACCAGACCGATCACCCCGGCGGCGATTCCCCTGACAGCCGAACGAACGAGCCAGCTCCCCAATGAGTGTCCAGCAAGATAGTCTCGCCAGATCGGAATCATCACGACCAGACCAGCTAGTGGCGCCAGCGGCGGCTTGATCACCACCGCCCAGGCCAGGAAGGGAACTGACCAGAGCCACATTCGCTTCGTCACAACGATCCAGAGTGCTGTCAGCACCAGCGCCATCGAGACCGAATCCCACTGACCCCACACCGCTGTCAAATAAATCACCGCTGGATTGAAAAGATAGAAACTGGCTGATAGCAAGGCATCGCGCTTCGACCGCACAGAAGCCACGATCGTGTAAATGAGAATGCCGATCGCGGCATCTGCCAGAGCCGGAACGGTCTTGATCGCAAACTGATAACTGTCGGACTCAAAATTCATCCCACCGAATGCCCGGAAGATCGTTCCCAGCCCCCATAGAAACCACAGATCACCGGGCAAGTGATCCGGACTGCTGGCATATTCATAGAAGAGGTTCATCGGAGTAAACTGAAGATGCCATGTCCAGTCGGCCAGGGCATACATATCGTACTGAAATCCCCCGAAGAACGGGGCCAACGCTAACCTGATTGCCAACGCCACGATGACGAGCAGTATCAGGTATGCGCTGGAACTTCTTGCAGAGGTCACACTGCGCATGGTGCTGTCACAAATCTTTCCGCCAGTCAGAATTCCAGAATCGCATGAGTAGTATGTCAGAGTCTCCCGGAATACATGCTCGTGCGATTCCGTCGATTCACGAGTGGCGAACCATATCGGCGATCATGGAAATGCCCCCACTCCAGTTCAGTCCGCACGCGTCAAGTCAGATCGAATGCATGTTGTGAACCTCGAATCCGACCCACTGCGTTCCACCGTCGAAACCGGGAACGCACCGAGTGCTTTCGCGTCCTTGCTGTACCGTTTCAGCGCTACCTCACCGCTCCTGCTCGGGCTGATTCAGTGCCTGACTTCAGCAGCAATTGTCCTGATCATGCTTGGTACTCCTGTCCTCGAGGGGCGCGCAGGCATGATGAATCTGACCGAATCATGGGGTGCACTCGAACGCGTCGCCTTGTGGCAACGTTCTCTGTCATGGATACCCGGCGTCGAACAGAACGGCGGCATCTACCAGCTGCCAGTTGCGGCGATTGCCTGGTTGATCCGCCTGCTGCTGCTGACACTCTTCCTAGTGCACGCGATCGCACTCATTGCTGCCTGGTCTGGTCCTCTGCGCTCGAAAATGCAGTGGCTGACTGGACCTGTTGGTTCACTGATATTGATGATAGGCTTCGTGCCCTCGAACGCGGATATTTTCTTCTACGAGATAAGTGGCGATATCGCCAACTCAGGAACCAATCCGTACACGCATTACCTCTACGAATTTGGCAACAATCCAATTCTTCCCTACAACCACTGGGTCGATATGACCACGGTCTATGGACCGTTCTGGACTGGTATCAACCGCCTGATCATGGGATCGACCGGTCCGGACCCGTACATTGCAACCGTCATCTACAAGGTCATGTTTGGTCTGGCCGCAATTGGTCTTGCCCTGCTGACCGCCTGGATTACACAACGGTTAACCGGGTCACGGCGGCTGGCTACCGTGGCTCTGGTGTTCGTTGCCTGGCATCCAACGATCATCCTCGAAAGTTCCGGACAAGCCCACAACGACATCGTAGTTGCGCTGATATCGACTGTCGGCATGGCCGCCGTTCTGCTCGGCGGCATCGCGGGCCTGAGGGCCGCCATCATCATCGTCACACTGTCATCGACGGTGAAATACGTCACGCTGCCACTGGTCGGAATTCTCGGTCTGCTCCGGCTGACCGATCGAAACAGGCCCGATCCCGTGCGCCGGATCCTCGGAAGCTGGTTGCTGGATGGTACTGCGATCCTCGCAGTCATCGTCGCCACCTTTGCTCCCTACTGGGCAGGACCTGAAACGTTCCGGGAAATGTTCCTCGAACCGGGTCGACTCTTTGCGCACCCGATCTGGCTCGTACCGTACTTACTCATGTCGCAATTCGCAGCTGGCGGCGTGGTCTCGTTCTATGTCGAATTCGTCAGGATAGGGCTCCAGATCGCCACCTTTGTCCTTTTGCTCTACCTGATCGTCCGGTATATCAGGTCACTCTGGACACCAAACATTCCGGATGCGGAAGAACCGTCAGATTCAAGACCCTGGTGGACCGGTCACCTGATCCGCGCCTGGGTCGGTGTTCTGGCAATCCTTGCCCTGGTTCCGGCCAATTCCCATGCCTGGTACTGGACGTGGACAGTTGCCCCGATTGCCGTGCTACTTTGCTGGAACCGGTCGCAAGACAGCTCTCCTGAAACCAGCATTGAGCTTCCACGTTGGTTGATTCCATATCTCGTGCTGATCGCCACAATGACCCTGATTTATCACACCCGGATCGTCATGAACTGATATCGATCGATCCCACATGGCAAACTGTACCGAACGAATAGAATCACGGCCGTCTCAAAACTGAAAGGTCCGCCACATGGCCATCGAAACCTCTGCCAAACCGCAGATTCCGGAACTCCTCGAACGCGCCTCGGTTCCGGAACTCGATGCCATTCTCGGCAGGAAATTCCCAGTGCTCGACGATGGATTCGTCCGCGTTGTCGACTACATGGGTACCGATGCCGCGATCGTCCAGGCCGCTCGGGTTTCCTATGGAACCGGAACGAAGAAGACACGCGAGGATCGTGGCCTGATCCGATATCTGCTTCGCCATCAGCACACTACCCCGTTCGAAATGTGCGACATCAAGTTCCATGTTCGTGTGCCAATGGACACCTGGCGGCAGTGGGTGAGACATCGCACCGCCAGCGTCAACGAATACTCCACTCGTTATTCGATCGCGATCGACGACAAGCAGCAAACACCAGCCGACGCCTGGCGAACCCAGTCCTCCCTGAATCGGCAGGGCAGTGATGGTTTCCTCGATACCACCGTCGGCGAACACCTGACGACTCGCGAACGCGAGTTTCAGGACCTTGGCTGGAGCATCTATCAGGAGCGCATCGACGCCGGTGTCGCCCGCGAACAGGCGCGCAAGGATCTGCCGCTCTCGACCTACACCGAGGCCTACTGGAAGGTTAATTTGCACAACCTGCTGCACTTCCTCTGGCTCCGCATGGACACGCACGCCCAGCTCGAAATCCGCGATTACGCAACCACGATCGGCGAGGAAATCGTCGCTCGGTGGTGCCCAATCGCCTGGGACGCCTTCAAGGACTACCGCTTCAACAGTCTGCAGTTGACCGCTGCCGAAATCGCGATCGTTCAGGCCACCATGGCCAACGGCAAGGACGCCGGCATCGCCGAAGCCGAATCACGTGGATTCATCACCCGCAAAGACGGCGTCCTTAAACTCAATCGCGAAGCTCGCGAAATCGACACCAAACTCAACGCTCTCGGAATAGATCTCCCCTGGTCCTGAACATTCCTGGTCGCCAAGTCTGCTTCTAAGTGGTTCAGTTTCACCCCTTGAGTGTCTCGATGGGTGTACGGTGAGTCATCAGCATCGAACCCACGTGTTGACAACCGACTTGAAGGTTGATAGCCTCGTCCAAACGCAAAACCTGTAGAAGAAATGACGAATCGCTCGATGCATCGCTTGAAACGCTGATCCGGGAGTTCGAGGTCCGCCCCGATTGCCTTGGTGTCGTTCGATCGATTCCCGATCATCTCCGGGACGCAAGAGGTTCGTCTCGATCAATCGGGTGGCGTTGAGAATCGACGCGCAAGGAGATCGATCCATGGACAGGAAACTCAATCGTCGGCATCTGATTCAGACCACAGCGGCGGCCGGAGCGACTGCGTCGCTCTTCGCATCTCACCAAGCTTTGGTAAAGGCCCAAACACCGCCGCCACCAGTCGGATCGATCGTCATTCCCGATTCCGGCGCAGCGATACCCGGAGACGACATTACCTTCCGCTGGATCGACAGCGGTGATCTCAAGGCGCTCTTCTACAACGAATTCCACGCTGCCTACACGGCGAAGTATCCGAATATCCAAATCCAGTACGATGCCCTCCCGTGGGCCGAAATTGACCAGATTGTGCCCCTTGGCGTGCAAAGCGGCGATGCCCACGACATCTTTGCCCTGCCCATGGCAATTCCGGCATCACAAGCCGTCGCTGAAGGCTGGGTCGCGCCACTCGACGACATCGTTCCCAACTTTGCCGACTGGAAAAGTCGCTTCCCATTGGGCTCGTTTATGGATGGTGTCCATGTCTTCGACGGCTTGACCTACACGTTTCCACAAACCTCGAACAAACGCTACTGGACGATGAATTTCTACAACAGCGACTACCTGGAACAGGCCGGTTTCGACCTCGAAAGGGAACCGCTGACCTTCGATCAATACCGCGAAGCGGCGCGCAAAGTGACGGAACAGGGTGCCGGAGAGTATTACGGCGTCATCTTCGGCGGTGGATCACCCGGCCGACTGGGTGATTTCATCCGCAACTTCGGGCGCATGGCCGGTGCCTCAGCCGGTTCTGGTGTCGGATTTTCCGACATAGACTGGCGGACAGGTGAATTCCAGTACACAAGCGAGGAATACCTCGCTGCGATAGATCTGCTGCTCGGGCTCAATGCGGATGGCAGTATCTTCCCGGGCTCTGTATCGCTCAACGATGCCGAAGCCTGGTCGCGTTTCCCGCAAGGCGTCGCTGGCATGATCCTCGAGGGTCCGTGGGTCATTCCGCAGTGGCAGCGCGAAGCTCCTGATTTCAGGTTCGGTCTCGCCAGCCAGCCAGTCCCCAACGGTGGAACCATGGTTCCCCTGACCTACGAGGAAACCGGATCGAACCAGCTCTGGGTCTACTCCGGAAGTGACAACAAGGCGATTGCCGGGGACATGTTTTCCTATATCGGAAGCGTCGATGGGCAGGTGGCAATCATGGCCTCGACCGGTGGCAATCTTCGCGCCATCCTGCCTGAAGCGGTAGAAATCGCACAGCAATCAGTCGAGCTCGATCCGATCGCCAGCGAAGCACTGGCGCTTTACGACCAACAGTTGCGACTTGGACCGATGATCGCAGTGCGCAATCCGGCAACAGCCAGAATTGCCTTCGAAACCCGACCACTGACTCCCAACCTGGGTGAAGTGGTTCAAGGGCTTCTCGTTGGCCAACTTTCGGATGCCCGAGCGGCGATGGAAGATCTCCAGAGCCGAGCCAATACCGAACTCGAACGCGCAATCAAGGCGGCCCAGGATAACGGTGCGGCTGTTTCCCGCGACGACTTCATCTTTTCGGACTGGGAACCGACTCAGGAGTACACCGCCGACAAGTACTGATTGGGTCGCATCATCGGTCCATCAACAGAAGTCGGACACGCAAAAGAGGAGGGCTACCGCCCTCCCCTTTTTCACGAATCACCCAGTATTACGCCAGGCTGGCGTTGACCGTGATCTCGACATTGCCCCGCAATGCGTTCGAAATCGGGCATCCCGCTTCGGCTTCCTTGGCGATGTCCTTGAACTTGTCCTCGCTCAGTCCGGGAACTTTGCCCACCACAGTCAGGTCGGATTTCGTGACCTTGAAACCACCTCCCGGGTTCGGCTCGAGCGAAACGACCGACGTTACCGTCAGTTGCTCCGGCTCGCTGCCCGCGTTGCCCAGCGTGTGCGAAAACGCCATCGCGTAACAGGCCGCATGCGCCGATGCGATCAGCTCTTCAGGGCTCGTGTGGCCGGCCGCATCACCGGTACGAGCTGCCCATGTCACCGGCGTCGAAAGCACTCCACTGCCAGAATTGAGCTTTCCGCTCCCGGACGTCAGACTGCCGTCCCAAACTGTTGTTGCTTCACGTGTAATAGCTGCCATTGAGTTCTTCCTTTTCTGTGAAAATCAGGATGGAGGCGGATCAAGATATACCGTCTTGATCTGGGTGTAGAAATCCCGGGCCGATTTGCCCTGTTCCCGCGAATATGAGCTCGAACCCTTGTATCCACCAAACGGGACGTGTGGTTCAGCTCCGGCCGTCTCCGAGTTTACGTGCACGATGCCGGCCTGGATTCGATTGATGAAACTCAGTGCCTTGCCAATGTCCCGGGTGAATATCGAAGCCGAAAGCCCGAACCTCACCTGGTTTGCAACCGAGATCGCCTCGTCGATACCATCGACAGCGATCACACCGAGCACTGGTCCGAACAATTCTTCCTGTCCCAGAAACGACTCCGATTCGACATCGGTAAACAGCGTTGGCTCCACGAAATGACCTTCGATCTGCACCCGCTTGCCACCGATCGCGATCGAGGCGCCCTGACTCGCTCCCTTGTCGATGTTGCCAACGATACCCTCAGCCGCTTCCTCGGAAACGACTGGTCCGATCGTTGTCGAATCGAGCGATGGATCACCGACATTCAATCTTCCGATGCGATCGGCCAACCCGGCCGTCAACTGATCAGCAATCTTGCGATCAACGATGGCGCGGGATGTCGCCGTACATTTCTGGCCAGAACTCATCATCGAGCCGTTGATGACCTGCGTCATCGCGTGGTCCAGATCGGCATCAGCCAGCACGATGGCCGGGTTTTTCCCGCCAAGTTCGAGCTGTACCTTGGCTCCACGATCGCTTGCAATCTTCTTGATCTGATTGCCAACCGTGTCCGAACCTGTGAATGAAACGGCGACCACTCGGTCGTCGGACACGAGCGGTGTGCCGATCGCCCCGGCGCTACCGGTCACAAGGTTCAGCACGCCGTCGGGAAGTCCCGCCTCGGCCAGTGCCTCCACCAGTCGAACAGCACAAAGTGGTGTCAGCGAAGCTGGTTTGAACACAACCGTGTTTCCGAATGCCAGCGCCGGTGCGATCTTCCACGCAGGAATCGCAATCGGGAAGTTCCACGGCGTAATGATTCCGGTAACGCCAAGTGGCTCTCGCATTGTGAAGAGGAGCGTTGCCGGATTGATCGACGAATAGTGCTCACCGTCCGGCTGATGCAACTCGCTCGCGAAATAGCGCAATATCTGTACAGCCCGGCCAGTCTCGCCGAGACCTTCCTTGAGCGTCTTTCCCTCTTCCCGCGTCAGTTCGGCGCCAACCTGCGCCTGGCGCGAGGCGAGAATTTCCGACGCCTTGTAGAGAATGTTGGATCGAGCAATCGGCGACGTCCGGGCCCATCCCTCGGCAGCGGCAGCGGCGGCGGCAATAGCTGCTGCCACATCCTCCGCATCACTCGAAGCGAAATGCCCGATCAGATCACCCGGTTTCGCCGGATTTCGGTTTTCGCTGGTTTTGCCGCTCTTCGCGGCCTGCCACGACCCGTTGATGTAATTCCCGTAGATGGGCACACCGCCCTGATTTCCTGTGGTTGATTGACTTGTCACGTGCTGAGTTCCTCCTGTCGGATACGGATTGTTACGCACCCGGTCACTCTAACGCACATCTCGTACCGACAGGAGGATCAGGAATCAACGCTTTCAGGTACGATCGGGAAGACCATCCCATCCGCCTGCGCCAGTACGGAACTCTCCTGAGGCAACGCCACGAACGCACGGATCGTCGAACCCACAGAACCTAAGTCTTCCCACATCGGCATATCCGCTGGCCGTATATCGGTACTCCAGTGTTCGAAGAGCGATGTTGCAGAGCTGACCAACAGCGGATTCCCCTCGTCGAGCGCAAGCGCGTACAAGCCGTAGTTCGAAGGATCCAGATCGGCCGGCAAGCCATCGACCAACGGATCACGCTCCAGCGTCACGTCTTCGAGCCCAGCCCGATCGACGACCCAGGTCTCACCACCATCGAAGGAACTCGAGACTCCGGTGATCGATCCGACAAAGATTCGATCTTCATATCCGGCCAGTGCGCCGATGCCGTAGTACTCGAGCAAAGGTTCCTCAACTGTCGTTTCACCTGATTCGGACAAGTCGAGTTCATACAAACGGCTTGTTCCACCTTCGCCAGTCAATCCCGCCAGCACGGTTTGCTCACGATTCTCGATCGTGGCAAATCCCGTCACGGACAGCCCAAGCAGATCATCGGCGACGATGGTCCAGCTCTCACCGAGATCGCGACTGACCAGCAGTCCTTCGCAGCCGGCACCGACGATCAGATCGGATTCGCTCCAGACCGCGAGCGGTCGAATAAACTGCGAGTCTCCAGTTGCTTCTGTCCAGCTTTGCCCACCGTCGATACTCGATTGGAAGGCGGCGCCTCCTCCGCCCCGAAAGCAGTCACCCTCGTCGCCCACCAGAATCACGTCTGGATCAGCTCCGTCGAATATAATTTCTCCGACAGGTGGTGCATCGGCGATTCGAATCCACGCACTTGAACTGTTCTGCTCGAAGAGGCTCTCACTACTGGCAACATATGCGTTCGAGTAATCGCCCGTCGGTAGTGCCAGGCGCTCGATCGGTTCATCTTCGATAGCGAGCGCTTCCATCGCCTCAACCGTAGCCACCGTTGGTCGGGCTGTAGGCTCAACAGCCGTTCCGAAGATCAGAAAGAACGCGACAAACAGGGACAGGAGCAACGCAAGCAATGTCGACATCTTTTATCTCCAGTTGATGGCTGCAGGACAGGCGTGACACGAGTTGCCCACCGCGATAGCCAATCTGTTACCAGAACTCAGATCCGAGCTGAACGGTTTCGCAGCAGAAGATCGGCCAACGTGATTGCGAGCATCGCCTCGATGACCGGTACGGCCCGGGTCACCACCGACGGATCGTGACGCCCGTATACCGTGATCTTTGTCGGCTGAAGATCGGTGTCAACCGTATTCTGTTCCTGCTCGATCGACGAGGTTGGCTTTACGACAACGCGAACGATGATGTCCTCACCTGTGCTGATCCCACCAAGCGTTCCGCCTGCATTATTGGAAAGCGCCCGTACCTTGCCATCGACAATCGAAAGCGAATCGTTCGATTCGGACCCCTTCATTCTGGAAGTCGCAAATCCACGCCCAACCTCGACCCCTTTGGTTGCCGGTATGCTCATCATCCCGTGCGCTATCAATGCCTCGATCTTGTCAAACGTCGGTTCACCCAGACCAACCGGAACTCCCGTCGCCCGAACTTCGATCACTCCACCAAGACTATCCTTGGCTTCTTTCGCCGCCATGATCGCGTCGATCATTTTCTCGGCGGCAACTGGATCCGCGGCGCGGACGATGTTCTGTTCGATCACCGAGCGATCTACCGTTTCACCCTCGATATCTGCTACCGATTTCGTGAACCCCCAGACTTCTGTACCGACCGTAGCCAGGATCCTTTTGGCAATCGCGCCCGCTGCGACCCTTCCCCAGGTTTCCCGCGCCGACGATCTGCCACCACCTCGATGGTCACGATGTCCGTATTTAGCCCAGTATGTGTAATCGGCATGACCGGGCCGGAACACTGTCCGCAAGTTGTCGTATTTGGAAGAATCGGCATCTGCGTTGTACGTGATCAACGAAATCGGAGCACCGGTTGTGATCCCTTCGTAGACACCCGAGAGAATCGTTGCCTTGTCCATCTCGCCACGTGTGGTCGTTACCTTGCTCTGACCTACCCGTCGGCGATCCAGTTCCAGCTGAATATCCTCGATCGACAACGGCAACCCGGCAGGTACGCCTTCGATCACCACACCGAGTGCGGGTCCGTGCGATTCGCCCCAGGTCGTTATTTTGAATATCTCTCCGAAACTGCTCGACATCGAATCTACTGTTCCCTTTCCGTGCGGGTACGCGCTCCGCGTGCCACTTCTCGCTCTGGTACCTGCATCGGTTTCAGTTGAGCCTCGTTCAGTATGTAGCCAAAGACTGTGTAGTCGAGCGCGAGCGTCCGTTCGAATCCACGACGCTCGTACATCGCCTGCGCCGGCAGGTTTTCACCCTGCGTACTCAGGGCAATCCGTGTTGCGCCATGGTCCCGCAACCGTCGGATAGCCGCCTCCAAAGTGGCGGCTCCGATTCCATCCCGTTGCGAATCGGGATGCGTCGCAATGCGGTCCAGATGGCCCCAACCCCGATAATGGGTAATGCCGAAATATGAGGCGACCGCCCCGTTCTGCAGCCCGATCCAAACCTCTACTTCCGGCAGGGAAAGATAGGCATCGAGTTCCGCTCGCACATTCCACCAAAACCAGGGGAATGCAAGATTGTCGAGATGCTCGACTTCTCGCTTCGCCACCGCATCGGCCGCAGCCGCTCGCACGAACGTCAAATCGTCCCGCAAGATCGATTGGGCATTCTGTCGCTGCGCCGCGAGTTCGTACGTCGCGATTTTATCGATCGTCCGAAATCCATGCTTTGCATAGAACACTGGCCGCCGGGTCTCCTCGGCATCCACCATCAGCAGGGCCACCATTTTGCGCAACCGTGCATGTTCCACCGCATGTTCGATCAGCGCCGATTCATTGGCAGTGGCCGCCAGACCATGAATCGCCATCAGATCACTCCGGTTCCGCCAGATACCCACCAGAATCAGCTCATCGGTTTCCGGAATCCAGAACGACGACTCACAGTTCACCGAAAGGATCGATCGCACTTCATCGATATCCAGTCGGAAATGCCGACGAAGCCGGATCCGATCCAGATCCTCCGAGGTCAATGTCCGGATCTCTGGTTGAGGTGAGGGATTCACTGATGGCACGTTCAACATCACGGATTCATTGTCACCAACTCGAGACCGAGGATACCCAGCGGTGTCACCGCCAGACCCTCGACACCCGGTCTGCTCACCGTTACTCCTCGATCGAAATACAATGGGATAATCCCCGCGTCCGCTATCAGCAAATTCTGTGCTTCTTCATACAATGAGGCGCGTAGTTCGGGAACAGCTTTGCGCCGGGCCTGATCGAGTATGGCATCAAAATCAGCGTTGACATACCCGACGTAGTTATCCGTACCGTCGGATTTAAACAACATTCCCAGCATCGCCTCAGGATCAGGATAATCCGCACCCCAGTAAAGGGCATACGCAGGAAAGCGCCGTTCAACCAGCCCCGCCAGAAAATCCTCCCAACGAACCTCGATCGCCTCGATCGTAATCCCCAACTCCAGCGCCGCCAGATCCCGCAGCATGGCAACCGGTTCGATATCCGCCGCGAAAATTGAAATCGTCGGTACCGCCTCTGCCACACCGAATCGGGAAAGCGACAGCTCGCGACGCGCCGCATCGAAATCCTGCGTTGGCAAGGAGCTCGACCACTCGCGGCCGAGCATACCGGTCGGGATCATCCCGGTGGCCGCCTCCACCGTGCCGGCAAACATCGAATATGCCACCAGATCCTGCGATACCAGCAATTGCAACGCCCGCCTTATGTGAACATCGTCCAGCGGCTCGGTCGTGTTGCCAAATGCGATGTACGATGTTGCAAACAACGGCACCCGCGTAACCACGGCCTCGACCTGACTGGCGGGATCGTCGATCAGTTTCGAACCCTCGCCCGACGCATTGGCCACCACATCGATCGCGTCATCCTGATACAGGTTCAACGGATTGATCGCGGACAGACCCAACAGGAACTCAATGCGTTGCAATCGTTTCGTCGCATCACCGTAATGAGGGTTGGGCCTGAGCACCAGCAGTTCCGGGTCGATCGACTCGATGACAAATGGTCCAGTCGCGTTGGGCGATTGCCACCAGCTGACCGGGTCATTGGCGGCATCGGCTACATCGACAATTGACGTCGGTACCGATGCCAGGCGAGTCAGAAACGTCGCACTTGGAGCCACCAGCCGTATTTCCAGCGTCTTCTCATCCCGCACCGTCAGTCCCGGCAGTGCTCCAGATTCGCCC
>JBBJOX010000005.1:0-3983 GCA_037724245.1 Thermomicrobiales bacterium
GGCGGATTCGGTCAGACGACCGAGGATCGCGACACCGGGTCCACCAGGACTGCCAACTTCCGCATTTCGGTGCTCTCGCATACACTCGTGTCGCGTTCACTCAAGTCTCGGACCCCAAACAGATAGTTTCGCTTCGTCGATCAGGGAGAACACCATGGAACTGGCTCAACGTGATTTTCTCAAGCGCCTGCTCAACGCGCCTGGTCCGTCCGGATTCGAGTCGATTCCTGCCGGTATCTGGCGAATCGAGGCCAGCAGGTTCGCCGATACAGTCGACCACGATGTCATCGGGAACTCCTATGCATCGCTCAGGTCTGAAGGCACTGACTTCACCGTCGCGATCGTCGGGCATATCGACGAAATTGGATTCCTCATAACCCGTATCGATGAGCAAGGGTTTCTCTGGTTCGAAAAAATCGGAGGTTGGGACGATCAGGTCGTGGTCGGTTCCAGAATCAGAATCGTCACCAGAAATGGGCAAGTGCAGGGTGTCATCGGCAAAAAGGCGGCACACCTGCTCAAACCGGCCGATCGTGAGAAAGTCACGACGACCGGTGATCTCTGGATCGATATCGGTGCGAAAGACCGTGCCGCTGCCCAAGATCGTTTGGAAATCGGAGATGCAGTCGTCCTCGATTCGACAACGCTTGAACTGAATGAGGATCTTTTAGTCTCGCGAAGCCTCGACAATCGGGTTGGAGCCTTCGTTGCACTCGAAACCGTGCGTCTGCTGAGCGTTGATCGGCCCACCGTGAATGTCGTGGCGGCAGCCGTGACGCAGGAAGAAATTACGTTCGCTGGCGCCACTGCGTTCTCACGATTGCGACCACCCCGGATCGGCATTGCCGTTGATGTCACGCACGCCACCGACTACCCGGGCGCTCGCAAGGAATCCGACATGGAGATCACCCTCGGTGGTGGACCCACAATTGGCCGAGGATCGGCCATGAACGAAGTTGTCTTCCGGGGATTTCAGGAAACGGCGAAATCGTTGGGGCTTCGGGCACCAGTGGAAGCGTTGCCGCGAAACAGCGGGACAGATGCCGATGCCATGCGAAATGCTGGCAGCAATATCGCACCAGCTGTTATCTCGATCCCGAATCGATACATGCACAGCCCAAACGAAATGGTCAGCCTGTCCGATATCGACAATGCAGCAAAATTGATCGCAGCGTTTATCCGTTCAATTGGTCCCGATATCGATCTTCGGCCGTGATTCGGCTTTGCCGGCACCAACTCGCGGAATTCGCTTGCGTTTGGCAGGCTGACATTTCGGGCAGAAATACGTGCCCCGCTGGCCAACCCGGATTTTCTTGATGATCGAACTGCAAACGAAACAGGCTTCGCCTTCACGGGCGTGAACTGCCGGAAAGTTATCGATCGGAAAAGCCCGTGTATTGATAATCGTCGCCCCGCCCTGTCGCAACCCTTCAGCCAAGGCAATCGGAACAGCAGTCAAGACTCGCGTGCGCTCCGGTTTCGTCAGTGAGGAGGCGGGTCGCTCCGGGTGGATCCGTGCGTCGAACAAGGCCTCATCGACGTAAATGTTTCCCAGTCCAGCAATGAAGGTCTGATCCAGCAGGAGTGTCTTGATCGGAATCCCACGCCGTTGCATCACCGTACCCAGTTCGGTCAGCGGCAGGAGATTGGTCGTTCCTTCCGGGCCAAACCTGAACGCGGCAATGGCTGCGTCAACATCCTCAAACGGCATCAGGCGGAGCCACCCAAATTGACGCACGTCGCTAAAATAGAACAATGTGCCATCGCTGAAAAGGAAGTCGAAGTGCGTGGCGCTGTGCGGATATGGCCCATCCGGTTTCGGAATCGGATGCCCGGCAACGTGGCGAGAACCATCCGGAGCAAACACCGCCACTTGACCCGCAAGTTTCAGATGAATCAACAGCGATAATCCGCCGTCGAAATCCAGCATCAGGACCTTGGCCCGACGTCGGGTATCGATCAGTGCTTGGCCAATCAGAAGCGTCAGATTCGGGATCGGTGAGTCGCGCATCAGTTTGGGGAGTCGGGAATCTACCTGAACCAGCGTCTTGTTGATGAGTTGCGCGTGCAGGAGGCGCCGCGCCGTTTCTACCTCCGGGAGTTCAGGCACTCGGCGGAACCTCACTCCACTTCGATCTTCGCTTCATCCAGTTCACCGCGTGCTTCGCGATCTCGATGCCTTCATTTTCATTATGTGAAGCCACAATAACTCGAGCCATAACGTCCCAGGCAGCCAGCTTCGGATCCTTGTGGATTCTTTGATAGAGCACCTGACGAGGACCCAGCAATCGACTGGTTACCAGGTACGACACTTGCCAGACACCGGATTCCCAGGTCAGTGCCACAACGGCACGTCCCTGCTTCCAGATGAAATCCTGTTCGGTTTCGACATGATCTGAGGCCATTTGCAGGCAGCCTCCTCTGCAGTAACGGGCGACCAATCGTCTGTCATCGAGGAAGAATCAAACAGGAATTTTTTATGGCTCGATCAGACGGGCTCAAGTATGCCAGACCCAATCAGAAGAGTTGTGCATATGATGGTCAGTGACCGCCCGGCGAAATCCGGATCAGCATGCGATCCAGCCACTGCGGCACCCACCAGTTCCATGACCCGAAGACTTTCATCGTCGCCGGGACTAGCAGAGCCCGGATCAACGTCGCATCCAGCGCGACCGCCAGAGCAATACCTACGCCCAGTGCCTTAATCAGCACGACATCCGCAACCACGAACGATCCTGTCACCACCACCACAATCATCGCCGCACTCGTGATTATTTGCCCACTACGTTCCAGACCTGTGGCGACACTCTGCTCGGTATCGTGACTCCGATCCCATTCCTCTCGAATGCGCGTCAGCAGAAACACTTCGTAATCCATGCTCAATCCGAACAGTACACAGAACATGATGACTGGCAAAGATGCTTCGACGTACCCTTGTGGCGAAAATCCAAGCCATTTGTGAAGATGACCTTCCTGAAAGATCCAGACCAGTGCGCCATAGGACGCCAGGATCGACAGGGCATTCATCACAATCGCCTTGATCGGCAGAATGATCGATCGGAACAACACCAGAAGCACCAGATACGTCGTCACCACGACATACAGCGCTGCCAGCGGGAAATCCCGGTAGATTTCATCGACTATATCCACGATCTCGGCAGTCCCACCGCTGACGAGCAACTCAACGTCACCGCCCGGTTCGAGTGACCGCAGTATAGTCAGGAGTTCCTTGTTGTCCTCACTGTTCGCTGCAGCGACGGGATAGGCAAGGATCAGGGCCACGTTGGGATTGATGAACGAGTCGAGCCGGGTATCGAATCCCACAATCTCTGCCGTCTGCCGGAGCAGAATGCCGCGCTCCACGATCGTTCCATCCGGTAAGTTGAACGCGCTCTGCACCTTGTCGATCCGAGGATCGCGTTCCAGCAAGCCGAGGACATTTCTGATAGCCCGAACATTCTCGGTTGTGTTGATCAGGGTAGGAGACTGTATCGCAATGACGAATGGAGAAATCTCGCCTCCACTGTACTCCGCGCTCAGCAGATCGTATCCCTGTCGACTGGGTAAATCGTCCGGCAACAGAGTCGCGTCGGGGGACGAAATATTTGCCCGGAGGAACGGCAGGCCCAGCATGACCAGAATCGCGATCGAAGCTGTGGCGATGATCAGCGGGCGTGACATCGAGATCGCAGCGACGCGGCGCCAGAAGCCAAACCCCGGAGAACCTTCCTTGCGTCGCAATCGCGCCGGAATAACCGGAAACCTGTGCAAATGTGGTGCTGCAAAGGCCAGTACTGCCGGCAGCAACGTCACCGCCGCCGAAGTCGATACCAGCACCACGATGACGCCAGCAACTCCGATCGACCGCAAGAACATCAACGGAAAGAGCAAGAGCCCGGATAGCCCGATCAGGACCGTCAGCCCCGAAAACACAACGGAGCGACCGGCAGTTTGGGTGGCAACGACAATCGCCCGCTCGGTAT
>JBBJOX010000005.1:3993-21840 GCA_037724245.1 Thermomicrobiales bacterium
AAAGAGACTGTAATCGACTGCCAATCCCAACCCGAGCATGCTCGCCAGATTGAGTACGAAGATGCTCATCCCGAACGCATTGGCCGCGGCGTAAATCAGCAGCATGATCACCGCTACACCGACACCGCCCACAATCAGAGGAACCGCTGCTGCGATCACAGTACCGAACACAACCAGCAACGCGATCAGCGCGAATGGAAACGCGATGAACTCCGCGCGGCGCAAATCCCGCTGACTCGCAATCTCGAGATCACGGTAGAACGACGGTCCACCAGCGATCACGACATCGAGATCAGGCTGCGAAAGAATCGCTGCCTCGAATTCGGGGACGAGTTGCTGCGCCTCCTCCGGTCCCAGATTCAATCCCACGACCGCATAAGCGAGGGTTTCGCTGGGTGAGATCAGCGACGCATCATCCCTGGGTGACAAGACATTGGTAACAAATCCGAGCTCCCGGACCGGCATCAACGATGCATCGATTTGCGTCAGGAATTCCTCATCCGGAGGCGACAGGCGCTCACTCGAATAGATAACGACCATCGAGGATGGCGCCAGCCCGAGTTCGCTCTCGAGCAACCGGCGCGCCTCAGCTCCCTCGGTATCGTTGGCAGA
This sequence comes from Thermomicrobiales bacterium, assembly GCA_037724245.1. GTDB lineage: Bacteria > Chloroflexota > Chloroflexia > Thermomicrobiales > UBA6265 > JBBJOX01. The sequence continues at coordinate 4,606 of JBBJOX010000005.1, forward strand.
GAATCCACCGACTCGCAGTGAATCGTGCAAGTTTGGCAGAACTGGCAACGCAGCAAGAACCAGAAGCAGCCAGCTCGCGAGAACCAGTTTCCGGTGCCGAAATGAAAATAGCCCAATACGTCCGAATAAACCAAGTGGTGTAGGCGTCATTGGTGGGGAGATCGCATTCAGGGAATGCTTACGCTGCTCCGATACTTTTGAACGTTCCATCGGCAGTTCGTTCCACTGCCAGCTCTCCAACGACCGCATCGAGGTTCAGCAAGCCGTACACATGGGGATACGTTTCATCGGGATCTTCGTATCGCACTGGAGCCTGAATCATTGCCATATCAAGCACCAGTACACGGTATGCCCGATCGTCCTTTGTATAGAACAAGTTGGCCACCGCCAGCAGCGGTTCGACACCCAGCGTCAGATGAATAAATCCATCCTGTTCGTACGCTTCCGGCCGATAAAGCGCGGCATCCCGGAATTCATTCCAGACCGGCTCCGGAATCAGGTGATACCCGATGCCCGACTTGCGAGATGCCTCCGCGGTGCCATGGATTTGGGAACTCATTGATGAAAGACTCTTTCGCTACAGGTCCTGCTGTCATACAACGCCATCATGACACGGCCGCCAAACTTCATTCCATGCCGGTCGTCACGACACGGCCGATTCATTCTTCATTACAATCGGAGCATGAACACTTCGCCACTCCTTCCGCCACCACGACATCCGGTTAGCCGCGAGGAATGGACGATGCTCCTGCGCCGTCTCGGCGTCAAGCCTAGTCGAGCCATGGGTCAAAATTTTCTGGTCGAGCCGCAGGTCGTTCGCGATATCGCGGACGCGGCCAATATCTCGGATTTATCAATGATCGTCGAAATCGGGCCGGGTCTGGGGATACTGACCCGGGAGCTTCTGCGTCGCGGTAGCACTGTCACTGGTGTTGAACTCGATGACCAACTTGCCAGCTACCTGACCCGCGACCTGCAGGACAATCCGCGATTCTCCCTCGTCCGCAAGGATGCGCGTCACGTCGATGTTGCAGAGATGACTGGTAATCGGCCGTACCAGGTTGTCGCAAATCTGCCCTACAGCGTCGCGACCGTGATTATTCGTCACTTCATCGAATCGCCGCATCCGCCAGAACGGCTGACCGTTATGGTTCAGCGAGAAGTTGCGGAACGCATGACCGCGACTCCGCCCAATATGTCCCTGCTCGGGCTCGCCACGCAGCTCTACACCAACGCCGCGATCCAGTTCTTCGTGCCAGCCAGTTCCTTTTTGCCACCACCGAAAGTCGAGTCTGCCGTCCTCAATCTGGATGTGCGATCCGACTCCGAAACGACGCAGGAGGAACGGGACCGCTTCTTCGATTTGGCGACGATGGTCTTCCAGCGTCGCCGCAAAACACTCGCCAACGGGCTATCACAAGGTCTGCATCGTGCCAAATCGGAGATCGAAATGCAGCTTAACTCAATCGATGTCGATCCAATGCGCCGACCGCAAACTCTGACGCTTGCCGAATGGCTGATGGTGACCAGAACGGTCACAGCGTGAGACAGCGGCGCATGGTTGAAGCGTTTGCCAAGATCAATCTGGGACTTGAGATCACAGGTAAACGTGACGACGGCTTCCACAATATTCGATCGATCCTCGCGATGGTCGATCTCGCCGATACGTTGACCTTCGAAACCGGAACCGATACTGCCGGCCAGCTCTCGATCGATCCCGATCAGATGGGTATCGATCTCACGGACAATCTCATCATCCGGGCCATTGCCGCGTTCAATCGAGTTACTGGCTCGGAGCTCATGCCGTCAGTTCATCTCACGAAGCGGATTCCGGTTGCGGCCGGGCTCGGCGGTGCAAGTACTGATTGCGCAGCGACATTGCTGGCGATGAATCACCTCACGAATCACTCACTTTCCAAAAGCCAGCTAAACCAGATCGCCGCTGATCTTGGAAGCGACGTTCCGTTTTTCCTCGGCTCTCCAGTCGCCTCAGTTTCGGGACGGGGAACCGAGATCGTGCCGCTTCCGAAGTTGTCAGGTTCCCTCCTGATCCTGACGCCAGATATCGCGATACCTGAGAAAACCCGAACGCTTTACGGTGCATTAAACGCCGATGACTTTTCATCAGGTCAGGCAATCGACGCGCAGGCACGTGGCCTGCTTTCCAGCAAAGCTCTGGATCCCATGCTCCTTGGAAACGCGTTCCTCGATCCCCTCAGGCGGACATCGGCAGATAGTGCCGAATGGGACATCTCGTTACGCAGCGCAACGTCGAAGATGTTCTGGCTGACTGGTGCAGGCCCCAGCCGATATTCCATATTCGCGAATCCAGATGAGCGAGATTCCGAAGAGGCGACATTACGGACGCTTGTCGACCAGCCTACGTCCATGCTACGCGTCAGTTTCGCGCCTCACGGTCTGATCGTGCGAACGTGATAAAACCAATGTCCCGACGAGCTGTCATTGGTTCGGCGGTGGGTACGTTGGCAGGAGGATCATGGTCGTTATCGTTCCTCTCCCTGGCCAAGGTGCGTCGTCCGCGAATCGAGGTGATCGGGCGAGAGGCCAGTCAACTGGTGCTGCTGGACACTGGCCAGGAGCGTGTCCTGATCTATTCCGGACCGTTCGACGAACAACTCAGTGAAGGTCTCGTCGACCTGTTGGGATCGTTGCGGCAACGCATCGACATCCTGCTCGCAACCGAAACCAATCTGGTGTTGGGCGCGACCACCATTCGCCAGAGATGGACTATCAGCCAAACCATGTCGCTGCCGGAACTTTCGCCTGTTGGTTCACCGAGCGCGAACATCGCGATACGACATCCGTTGACAATAGGTCTTGCCAACGACGTGGCATTAACCTGTATTCCGCATATTCGCTATCAGACCAGCGCCATCGGAACCGATCCCGGCTGGCGCATCGAAATCGCAAGAGGTAGCCAGACTCTCGCAATCGCAGCCAACCTCGACCAGTTAACTTCCGTACCGTGCGGTCCGTTTACCCTGGTGATCACACCGACTGGATCGATCGATCTGGCTCAACGAAAGTCATACACCAACGCTTATGCACTCAACGATGGTCAGGTCGACCCGAAGCTCATCAACGTCATGCACTCCCGGATATTCGAACGAGACGTTGCTCGATTCGAGCTCGGTACCGACGAGATGGGGCTGCCGGGCTGGACATCCGGATTCATTCCAGAATCATGATCGACCCGGCTTGGTCTCTTGTGATTCATCCTCGTCGGCCACGAATTGTTGCAAGGTTTCTGTCGAATCCGTGACCGGGAGATGAGCCGGCGGAACCTTTCGGAAGGTATCGGCCGGGCGTCCAGGTTCCTCGTTGGGTTCCCACGGTGCACGAATTCGTTCACCGGTGGCTGATTTCGGCCACGTCCGTTGCCATCCGGTAATCGTGTCCGGGCGCCTGGTTTTGGGCTGATTCTCCCAATGCCGCACTTCACGCACTTTCACTGGCGGCCCGCCAGGTGAGGTGTCGGGCGCATGCGCAGCGTTCACTGCTTCCGTCTCCTCTTCGAGATATGGCTTGGTCGGCATGACCTGACGCATCCGGGATTTCCCCGCAACCGGAGTTGCCATCCACTGTTCGTCGGCAGGTTCTCGTTCCCGCACCACCATGCCCATCAGGCTTAGCACCACCACAACCCCGGCAGCTATCAGTAATACCCAGTCTAAACCACTCGCCAAAGTGCGGGAAATCTGACCCTCTTCGACAACTTCGGGATACCCGCCATCGTTGATATAGATGGCCACGGCGTTGACGACGAATCCGGCCAGTACCACACCATTGACCACGGCAATTGCCGCCCCGAAAATCTTGCCGCCCGGACCAGGTGAATAGGAAAACGCCGAACTCGCGCCATAGCCCACGATCGCTGTCGTCGCGAGCACAATCACCACGGCAACGATGAATCGCGACGATCTCGCGTCTGCGCCAACCAGATCGCCAACCCAATCGCCCCACCGGACAGCCCACAACTGGGAAACCAGTATTCCGAGAAGCATGCCGGCAGCTGAACACACCTCCCTGAGACCACCCCGGGCGACACCCAGAGGAATCAGCAGGAGGACGGCCAGAATCAGTAACGAGTCAAGCAGAATCGCTTCGACCATGGTGCGATCAATCTACAACAGAGGCGTACGGTACCCCACTCGGATCAATGGTACGTTGCCAGACGCCGCAGCGCCTCGAACGGTATCGGCAACCAATCCGGTCGATTACTCATCTCGTAACGTGCTTCATACAAGGCTTTTTCGATAATAACTGCAGAAAGCGCCCAGTTGAACGCCGCCAAATCTTCCGGATACAAACCGTCAGGTTGACCCACAGCGGTCCGGTAGCCAGTGACGAACACGTTCGTCGCCTCGTCCCGCCAAATGGCCATGTCGGCATCGCCACCGCGCTCACGCGAGATAGTTTCCACTGCGTAGTCGAACGATCGGATCATCCCGGCGACATCGCGCAGCGCTGGCCACTTCTCACGGCGCTGCGCCATCGGCCGCGAAGGTTCACCCTCGAAATCGATGATCGCAAAATCGTTCTCTACCGTTCTCAGCACCTGACCCAGGTGATAATCGCCATGGATACGAATCCGGAGCGAGCCAAGCAGCGGATCGAGATTCGTCGCCCGGCCCAGGAGAGAGGCTTCCAGCTCAGCCAACTGTTTATCTGCCTCGATTTTCCGGGTTCGCAGTCCCTCGAAGGTCTGACCAACTTCCACACCGAGCCGCGCCTGCCATTCCACGAGATCGGCATTGCTGAATCGCTCCGGGACGAACTCGGGTGACGTGGACGCATGGGCCAACGCCAGATGCATCTCTCCTGTACGCTGACCAAGGAGGGCGATCGCCTGGTCGATACCGCCGTGGCGGTGGCGCAACTGATCGAGCAACCATCCCCAGCCGTCACCAACGTTGTGCACGAATTGCTGAAGAATCGTAACCTCGCCTCCGGTTTCAAACGATAGCGCTCCGACCATGGCCGGAGTCGCTACCTTCGCGCCTGAATCAGCGAACATCGCGCCAATTTCTACGTCAGGATTCATTCCGGGTTCAAGCTTGCGGAACACCTTGGCTATCAGGCGATCGTCAAAAATGATCGAGGAGTTGCTCTGCTCCCGGCGTAACAGCGTGCTCTGGTCCGAGCGGACGCTGGCCAACGTCGCCATCGAACCGAGCCGCGACCATCGCCAGATACCAGCATCGGATTCGACTGTGCGCTCCCGCAGAAACCCTTCGTAAAACCAGGCTCGAAACGCCGATTCGGTGAATCCATCGCGAATGTCACCGGATTCGACTCCGGAAATCGGCAGGAAATAGTCCGACGTTCCTCCGTCAGCGAACCGGCACTGCACAATCGCTATCTCGACCGTGATGTGATCGATCGCAACCGGCATCGCATGGTGCACCTCCACCGCCAGCAAGTCGCGTTCCTTGTCGCCGAACCATCGTTGACCAGCAATCCACGATAGTGACTCATTCAGTTTTGCTTGGAGTGTTTCAGACACACGCATCCTTTGTCTTCGGTCCCTATTCAGCGACCGGAGTCTCGAGTCGGAACCAGTAGAACGCGTGAGGACCGAGCGTGATGAAATACGGAAGCTCGCCGACGAACGGGAATCGAATCTCACCGATCAGTTCGACAGGTTGGAAACCTTCGAACTCGCTCAGGTCGATCTCCGCGAATTGGACGAACCGGCTCAGATTCACGACACAGAGAATTGTCTCGTTCTCCCACTCGCGCAGGTACACAAGAACTTTCAGATTGTCCGGATGCAGAAATCGGATCGTGCCGCGGCCAAACGCGTGATAGCGCTTGCGAACCGCGATCATCCGCTTCACCCAGTTCAGGATCGACGTCGGTGTTCGCGATTGCGCCTCGACGTTGACACTTTGGTAGCCGTAAACCGGATCCATGATCACCGGGGAGTACAGCCGTGCCCAATCAGCCCGGCTGAATCCAGCGTTGCGGTCACTCGACCATTGCATCGGCGTGCGCACACCGTTGCGATCTCCCAGATAGATGTTGTCACCCATCGCTATTTCGTCACCGTAGTACATGCACGGTGTACCCGGCATTGAGAGCAGCAGGGAATTCATCATTTCGTACTGGCGTCGGCCATTGTCGAGCAACGGCATCAGGCGCCGCCGGATCCCGACATTGATCCGCATTCGAGGATCCTTGGCGTACTCGAAGTACATGTAATCCCGATCCGCATCGGTGACCATTTCAAGCGTCAGTTCGTCGTGGTTCCGCAGGAAAATCGCCCACTGATTCTTGTCGGAAATGGCCGGGGTTGATTCCATGATCTCGACGATTGGTGTTCGCAGTTCCCGGCGCATCGCCATGTAGATTCGCGGCATCAGCGGGAAGTGGAACGCCATATGGAATTCCGGCGCCTCGTCGGTTCCGAAATACTCCACGACATCGGACGGCCACTGGTTCGCTTCGGCCAGAAGAATCGCCGTCGGGAACTCGGCGTCGACCACTGCCCGCAACTTCCGCAGAAATTCATGCGTTTCCGGAAGATTCTCGCAAATCGTCCCTTCACGCTCGTAGAGATACGGCACCGCATCGCAGCGAAACCCGTCCAGGCCGAGGTTCATCCAGAATCGCATCACATCGATCATTTCGCGATGGACATCCGGATTGTCGTAATTGAGATCGGGCTGATGGCTGAAGAAGCGGTGCCAGAAGTACTTGCCGGCCACCGGATCATAGGTCCAGTTCGAAACCTCGGTATCGGTGAAGATAATCCGAGCCTCGGAGTAGAGCTGGGGATCATCGGACCAGACATAGTAATCGCGTTTGGGAGATTCGGGGTCGGATCTTGACTCCTGAAACCATGGATGCTGATCCGAGGTGTGGTTCATGACCAGATCGGCAACAACGCGCAGGCCCTTTGAGTGCGCCGCATCGAGGAATTCCTTGAAGTCGTCGATCGTTCCGAAATCAGAATGCACCGAGAAGAAATCCGAAATATCGTACCCGTCGTCGTTACCCGGCGACGGGAACATTGGAAGCAACCAGATGCAATCGACGCCAAGATCGCGGATGTAATCCAGCTTCTCGATCATCCCCAGAAAGTCACCCATGCCATCGCCCGAGGCATCGTAGAACGACTTGACCGGAGCTTCGTAGAAGACCGCGTCCTTGAACCACAATTCGTCGCGGCTCAACATCCAGTTCCCCTCATATTCGTAGACGCCAACACGACGCCAGATAAAACCAAAGGACGCGTACCGAGTCTAGTAGCAAGGCTCGGCATAATCCTGATGCAACCAGGGTGTGATCGAAAAGATCGTGACAGGATTCACGTGCGGATCGAGCCGCCAGTGATGCGTTCGGCCAGTCCACATGAATGTTTCACCCGTCAGCAACTCATCGACCCGGAATGGAATGTCCACCGACAACCCAAATCGGTCGACCGGCAACTCGAACTGCGCCTCATGCGCACTGAACGGATCCATGTTGACCAGAATCACCACGATATCTCCGTTGTCGGCGCTGCGCTTTCCGTACGCGAGTACATTGTCGTCGCTCGCCTGGTAGAACTCGAGATTGTCGTACTCCTGCAACGCCGGATGCGTCTCACGAATCCGGTTGACCCGGGAAATGAAATCGCTGATGTTACCTTCCCGATCCCAGTCCCATACCTTGTAGTCGTACTTCTCGGAGTTGAGATATTCCTCACGATCTGGCACCGGCGTGTTTTCGCACATTTCGTATCCACTGTATATGCCGTAGACCGAAGACAGGGTCGCCGCCATCGTGAATCTCGAAATGAACGCGGGACGCCCACCTTCCTGAAGAATGACAGGCAGGATGTCGTGCGTGTTCGGGAAGAAGTTGGCTCGCATGTACTCCTTTTCCGGACCCTGCGTCAGATCGATCAGGTAGTCCGTCATTTCCTGCTTGAAGTTGCGCCACGTGAAGTAGCTGTAACTCTGGGTGAAACCGGCCTTCGCCAGCGATTTCATCACCTTCGGTCGCGTGAACGCTTCGGACAGAAATATGACCTCCGGATGATCGCGCTGGACCTCAGCGATCAGCCACTCCCAGAAGATCGTCGGTTTCGTATGCGGATTATCGACCCGGAACGATGTGACGCCGTGTTCGACCCAGTGAAGGATTATCCGTTTCAACTCCTTCCAGAGTGCTTGCCACTCGGTGTTTTGAAAGTTGATCGGATAGATATCCTGATACTTCTTGGGAGGGTTCTCAGCGTACTTGATCGTTCCATCCGGTCGGATGTGAAACCATTCCGGGTGATCCAGTGCCCATGGGTGATCCGGAGACGCCTGAATCGCGACATCGAGTGCGATCTCCATGCCATGGTCTTTGGCTGCGGCCACCAGATCGTGGAAATCGTCGAACGTGCCAAGTCCCGGCTCGATCGCATCGTGACCACCGTCGGTGCTGCCAATGCCATACGGCACTCCGGGATCACCTGGCAACGCGTGCAGGGTGTTGTTCTTGCCCTTGCGATTCGTTGTACCAATGGGATGTATCGGTGTGAAGTACAGGACGTTGAATCCCATCTCATGAATTCTCGGCAGCTGAGCGATCACGTCACGTAACGTTGCCGACTTGCCCTCAACGGTGCCCGCAGAGCGGGGAAACATCGAATACCACGCGGCATACCGGGCTCGAACCCGATCCACCTTCACCCGCAGCACCGGTTCCGATTGCACGAGATCGGCTTTCGAGCGGCACCGGTAAAGCAGTGCCAACGTTTCTGGCGTACCTGTCGCGTCCACTGCTCGCTGCTGATCGTCGCCTTCGATCTGCGCGATCAGCGTATCCAAACTGGCGATATCGTCGCCGACAGCCCGAGTCTTTGCTTCACGCAGAATCCGCGCGCCTTCGATCAGCTCACTCGAAAGCTCCTGACCGTCGGCATGTTTCTTCTCGACCTCGTCTCTCCACGAATTGAACACATCCGGAAACGCTTCGACCCTGTACTCATACGTTGTGTACCTGTCGAGGGGAATCGTCCCAGCCCATCGATCGTTGTCGACGAATGTCATTTCGACATCCGTCCAGACACCCGTACCACGTTCCCGGTAACGCACTACGGCAGCCAGTTTGTCATGTCCATCGCGGAAGATATCAGCGGACACAATCAGGCTGTCGCCAACTTCCCGCTTGACTGGATAGCGACCGTTGTCGACCATCGGCTGAACATCCTCGATGAGGACCGAACTGGGAGGATGCTCATGGAAGAACAGATCCGTGAAATGGTCTGTCATGCCTGCTCCTTGCATAAAGTTTGAGGCGGTTTTCGGACGTGAATCGTTACGTAGCACGATGCCACGATACTACGTGGCTACAGTCGCGGAGGCTGCAAAATCCTTGCCGCAACGGAAGATTGGTCAGGTGGGCGTACACTGGAAGGGCTCTGCGACCGCGATCCATTCGCTGTGAGACGCAGAATGACGATGAAAGTACGCGATGAATCGCGAATCGGCCAACCGAGGCCAGAGACTGCTCCAGGGAGACGAGGACCAATGCATTACGACGTTCGCTTTCAAATAGGTGGGGAAGAACGGACTGAAGTAGTTGACGCTGAATCCGCTGCCGAAGCCGCGCGCGAAGTTCAGGAACAATTTCTCGGAACCGATCAAACCTTCGAACTGATTCAGGTTCATCTCCTGGAAGAGACCGCTGAAGATATCCCCGCCGAGAACTAGTTCCGGCATCCGCCACTCACGAGCAATCCCAGGCCGATGACCGATTCGATTCGCGGGAAGAACACGATGACGACCAACCCCTCCACTCCGGGCATTCGCCCAGGTTTTGCTCGACCATTGGGTGCGACGTTGACCTGCGACGGGACGAACTTCGCAATCTTCTCCCAACACTCCGAGAAAGTAGAACTGTGCCTCTTCGAAGATGAGAGCGGAACGCCATCCCGTACCTTCGAATTGCCAGAACGCACACACTACATCTGGCACGTGATGATTCCAGGAGTTGCATCCGGCACCCGCTATGGATATCGCATCCATGGTCCATACGAACCAGACCTTGGCCATCGTTTCAACCCCGCCAAGCTCCTCGTCGATCCCTACGCAAAGGCGCTCGAAGGTGAAGTAATCTGGAGCGACGAAACCTACCCCTACGATTTGTCCGATCCTGACGACGACTATGCGATCGACTCTCGCGCCAACGACCAGTTCATGCCGAAGTCAGTGGTCATCGATTCCAGTTTCGACTGGCAGGGAGACACGCCGCCAAATACATCACTTCTCGAATCGATCATCTACGAAGTGCACGTCAAGGGTTTCACCCAACTGCATCCCGAGATTCCGGAAGAGATTCGCGGAACCTATGCCGGGATGGCGCATCCAGTCGTTATCGATCATTTGCGCGGCCTCGGCGTAACGGCAGTTGAACTGCTGCCGGTCCACTCCTTCGTCGACGATCACTTTCTTACCCAGAAGAATCTCCGAAACTACTGGGGCTACAGCACCCTCGGTTTTTTCGCTCCCGATGCCCGGTATGCGTCCAATCGCGAGAGCGGCGCGCAGGTCAACGAATTCAAGGAAATGGTTCGTTCCTTCCATGCCGCCGGCATCGAAGTCATCATCGATGTCGTGTTCAATCACACCTGTGAGGGAAACCACCTCGGACCAATGCTCTCGTTCAAGGGTGTCGACAATCTCAACTACTACCGCCTGCTTCCCGGACGTTCCCGCTACTACATGGACTTTACAGGAACCGGGAACACATTCAATCCAACGCATCCCCAGGTCCTGACCATGATCACCGACTCGCTTCGGTACTGGGTAACCGAGATGCATGTCGATGGTTTCCGCTTCGATCTGGCTCCAGCCGTCGCTCGCGAAATCTACGATGTCGATCGTAATGGCGGGTTCTTCGATTCGATTCATCAGGATCCCGTGCTCTCACAGGTGAAGCTGATCGCCGAGCCGTGGGACATCGGTGAAAACGGCTATCAGGTCGGGAACTTCCCCGTGCTCTGGTCGGAATGGAATGACAAGTTCCGCGACGGCGTCCGCCTCTTCTGGCAGACGAAGGAACCGACCAACGCCGACATGGGCTATCGCCTGACCGGTTCGTCCGATCTGTATGAAGGCACGGGACGTGGGCCAGTCGCGTCGGTCAATTTTCTGACATCGCACGATGGATTCTGCCTCAATGACCTCGTCAGCTATGTCGACAAGCACAACGAAGCCAACGGCGAAAATGGAGCCGACGGTCACGATCACAACATCAATGCCAACTACGGAGCCGAAGGCCCGACCGACGATCCGCACATCCTCGACCTCCGCCGACGGCAAAGTCGGAACATGCTGGCCACGCTCATGCTTTCCCAGGGTGTCCCCATGCTCCTCGGCGGCGACGAAATGGGGCGTACCCAGCAGGGCAACAACAACGCGTACTGCCAGGACAACGACATCAGCTGGTTCAACTGGAACCTCGATCAGAACGACCGCGACCTGATCGCCTTCGTTTCCAGACTCACTGAGATACGGCGGCAGCAACCAATTCTCCGACGGCGGCGATTCTTCCGTGGTCAGCCAATGAACCCTCGCGGATTCAAGGATCTAAGCTGGATCAAGGCCGACGGCAACGAGTTCAACGACAACGACTGGACCGATCCGGCCCTGCTCACACTAGGTCTCCGCATGCCTGGTGACTCGATCGAGGAAATGGACGAAAACGGCGACCCGATCGAAACATCGACCCTTTTCATGATTCTCAACCGCGGAGAAGAGGAAATCTCGTTCGTCCTGCCACTCGTCGACCGCCGAACAGGAACTGATCAGTGGGATCTCGTGCTGTCGACGGATTCCCCGACGGGACAAGCCTCCCAGAAATACGGCGAAAACTCGACGATCCAGGTTCCGGGGCGCACTGTCCTCCTCTTCGAAGGCATCGACCGTGACTTTGCAGACGCGTCAGACAGTCCAGAGCTTGAACAGGAAACTGTCGAATAATCTGGTCGGAGCGTGGGCAGATAGTTTCGCTACCACGCTGCCTTCAACTCCGTATCTTCGCGAACCATGAATCTGAGTAGTGTCGCGTGCAAGACGGAATACCAGACGAGATTCGAGTTCTGACTACGAGCTTGAACGAATTGGCTGTCTACGGAGCGACCCATTTTCGACGCTGAAAAACTCGACATTAGCGTAGCCCGAACCGGCCGCAATCGTTCTTCGATCAGGAGTCCGGGTCGTACATGATCTCCCGCACCTCCTGCGCACATCGGCAGGCGACGGCGATCCTGGCAGCCCACTCAAGCGCCTCTTCACGTGACGAGACTTCAATGATCGAGAATCCGCCGATGACTGCTATGGTCTCGGGATTTGAACCATCAGAGATCTTCCCGTCCGTGGCCACGATGCTGGCCACCTGCCGTTCTACTCCGCCGCCGAAGATCCAGACGCCGGCGTCCTTGGCCTCCTGAACCACCTTGTGTGAGGCTTCGGCAACATCGGACCAATCCTCTTCGGGGAAGTTCATTGCGCCATCATTGAACGAGATCAGGTAACGCTGCATCTGGCTGCTCCTTGTCTATGCCCTTGAGCGTGCCATGATAACAGTGCATGTATTGCTGGTGAAGCTGCTTTCAACGAGGAAGTCCGGATCGGCACCAACCTTGGTGCCGTCCGGACTTGATTGAAACCTGGGTGCTAAATGCGCCCTCAGAGAATGAGTGCGAGACGAAGAATCTATCCCTGGACTGGTGTCGAGAATGTCACTGACCCGTCAGTCGGGACCAGTGCCAGAAGTTGTCGCATGCGCTCTGCCTGCAACGGCGTAACCTCTCCCAGCAAAGATGCGAGGCGCTGCTTGTAGGCGTCGCCAAGCTCGGAGAGCATTTGCTTGCCAACAGTGGTCAACCGGGCCAACACCATACGGCGGTCGTCCGGATGCGCTTCACGCTCGGCCCATCCCTGACGGGCAAGGATATCTACATAGAGCGTCGCGGTGCGGCGCGCCACGGCCAGACGGCGAGCCAGTTCTGACGGAGCGATACCGGCATCGCCAACGACTCCGAGTTCGACCAGAGCGCCAAAGGCACCGGCCGTCAAATCAAGATCAGCCAGCGCGTCGGAGGCGGCTCGATCGAGCGCTCCGGCTGTCCGCAAAAGCTGCATGAACGCGCCAAATCGTACGGCATCTTCCTCTTCACCCTCGACGACCGGTGGTGCTGCGTCCGGCAAGAGCCAACCGGGATGAACAGCGATCTTCGGATGGTCAGCGACGGACGGATGCTCGAGCGTGCTGCTTAGACTCGAATGCGAACTATTACTCATGCCACATACCTTCCTTCGCAACGATAGGGTCTTCATCCCTCTATTTCCGGCCCAAGGCGATCGATTGCAGTGGTTCGCCACGTCCGTAATGGACTGCCGTACTGATGAAGAGTTTAGTGATTAGGGAATCAATGCACAGCCGGGTGGTTTTTGCGATTTCTTCAACAACGCGTAAGGAATTTCCCCTACGGCTGTCAGGAAAACTATGATCTCATGCCCAATCAGGCGGATTCGTCGGACAGCAGCCCAGCCCGTAGGGCGTAGCGCACAAGCTCAGCGCGGTTGGTCAGTCCGAGTTTCTGCATCGCTCGGTGGCGATAGGTTTCGACCGTTTTCGGGGAAAGCGAGAGCACATCAGCTGCCTGTTGCGCCGTGTTTCCTTCGGCAGTCAGCTTGACGACCGCTCGTTCGCGCTCCGAGAGAACCTCGCCGAGATCGAGCTCCTCGCCGGTATTGACTCGGCCCAGATAGCCTCGCAACAATGTCTTCGTGGCAGCCGGATCAAGGAACACCTCACCACGGGCCACGGTGCGTATGGCGTCCAGCAGGTCGGTATGCGCACTCGACTTTCGTACGTAACCCGAACCACCCGCCTCGAGCACAGGCAGCAGATAGCGTTCCTCGGCGTGGACAGTCAGCACCAGCACCCTTGTCGGCAGGTTCAACGCGGTAATTTCACGTATTGTCTCGAGTCCCCCACCCGGCATGGAGAGATCTGCGATCACCACCGTCGGTCTTGTCCGCAACGCCTCGGTGACCGCAGTCGGTCCATCAGCCGCTTCCGCGACGACTGTAATGTCGTGCTGAGCTTCGAGCAGTGCGCGTAAACCTGCCCGCACTACTCCATGGTCGTCGGCCAGCAGGACTTCGATTTCGCCTGTTGCTGATTCGGGTGATGCCTGATTCATTGTTGTTCCTCTAGCAATTCTCGACGAAACATTTATGCGACCACAATTGGCGTTGCGTTTGGTGAGTCCTTCACTGGCGTTGGGGCTATCCGACCACTGAGGGGAATCGAGGCGACGATGCGCACGCCCCGGGGATTGAGCAGGCGAATCATCAATGCACCTCCAACCAATGCGACTCGTTCTTCCATCCCGAAAACACCAAGTCCCAGTCCCCTGCCATCGCCACGAACCGGAATTTCGACGTCGAAGCCCTTGCCATCGTCATCGATAGACAGCGTGACTCCTGTCGTCGAGCGGATCAACGATATCCAGGCATGGCGAGCATCAGCATGTTTCGCCACATTTGTCATCGCTTCCTGCGCTACCCGATACAGCACCAGCTCGACTTCGCCGGGTAACCGGTCCCTCAGACCTGTAACGTGATACTCCACCGGAATCAGCAGCTGCTCGCTGAACCGCTGCGCCAGATCTCCCAGCGCCTCTCGTAATCCAAGGTCATCCAGTGCCGGGGGCCGCAGTTCCAGAGCCAGCCTTCGTACTCCCTCGATCGCTTCCACCGTCATGTTTTCGAGCGTTTCCGCTGTCGAACGAACGTCCTCCAGAGGTGAAGACTTCATCGCCGTGACACGCAACAATTGTGCGAAAAGGACCTGCGCTGTATCGTCATGAAGTTCCCGGGCGATTCGCTTGCGCTCGTCCACCTGGGCCCGGATCACCTGGGAAGCAAGATCGCGAAGCTGCGCCCGATCCCGTTCCAGCTCGTCGAGCGTCAGGTTGAATGTCTCGGCCAAACGCGCCATTTGTGGATCACTGAAGCTGGTTTGCGTCGCCCGGGCGGTCAAATCGCCGTTGCGCACCGCATTTGTCACGTCTTCAAGGTCGTCCAACGGCCGGAACGCCGCTCGCAGCACCAGATAATTGGCAACGATGCTGAGGAAAACTCCCATCGCTCCCAACAGGAACATCACCGTGCCCTTCGACACCAGGTCGTCTTCCTGCGAAACCGAGATCGCAACCCAGGTTCCGGCGATGGCACCAAGCAGCACGATCGTTCCGTTGGCGATCAGCACCTTGTACAGAATGGGAATGGACAGAATACGGTTGGACACGGAGTATGCTTTCCGCTGAACAGGATCGACAGGCTCACCAGCGGGAATATCGGCCACAACCTCAATTCTGCTACAATCGTGCGCTTGTTACACGTCAAGGAGAAGGTAGATATGGCATCCAACGCATCATTTGATGTTGTTTCGAAGTTTGATCGGCAGGAACTCAAGAACGCAATCGATCAGGCCACCCGCGAAGTCAACAATCGCTATGACCTGAAAGACACCAACACCATCATCGATCTGGGCGACGATGAACTGACGATTACCACGGCGTCGGAATACTCGCTCAGTGCAGTGACAGACATCATCGAATCGAAGCTGATCAGTCGCAAACTCTCGCTCAAGATTCTCGATTACAAGACTGCGGAAGATGCGTCGGGTGGCCGCTCACGGCAGGTCGTGACGCTCAAGGAAGGCATTCCGGACGACATTGCCAAGAAGATCACCAAACAGATCCGTGACGAGTTTAAAAAGGTGACGCCACAGATCCAGGGCGATGCCCTGCGCGTTCAGGCAAAGTCGCGCGATGAACTACAGGCCGTGATCAATCTGTTGAAGGACGAGGACTATCCGGTTGCACTTCAGTTTGTGAACTATCGGTAACGAGTTCGGTTCCGGAGCGGCGTCTCGATCTCGAAGCCGCAAATGGCGATTTGGTGTCCGACCGGTCGCCATGGCGTTCTGGCAAAGCGGCGGCAACCTTTTCCATGAGTTCGCTTTCCAGTGGTGATCCAACCGGAAACACGCGAACCGATGGCGCGGGTTGATCCAGCCAGACTCGTTGGAACATCGCCCACTGGCGCAGATTGCCGGCAATACCTTTTTCTAGATTCGCTGCCAGTTTCGTGAGCCCGAGATCGACATCTGAGTCCACGTCCGTAGTCGATGGCACAATAAACGGTTCCAGAATCCGTAACTCGTGACCTCGATCGAGCCGGCAGGAAAAGATCGGGACGACGACTGCGCCGGTATCCCGCGCAATCCGGATCGCCCCGGGAGGCAACGTCGTCGTCTTCCCGAAAAATGTCACTTTCCGCCCGTTCTGAAAGAAATCCCGATCGCTCAGGAATACAGCGCATTCGCCCCGGCGCAGGGCGCGAATCACATGGCGAACCCCGGACGGCGTGGGCTCCACCAGCGTATTGCCGTGCGAACCCCGAAGATGCGTCACTCCGTCGAAGAGGAACCGCGACGTTGTCCGCCCCGTGACGATCGTCAACTTGTAGCCCCGAGCCCGGAACAGTTGCCCGATGAAATCGAAGCATCCTACGTGACCGGTGACGAAAATAACGCCGCGGCCCTTCGCAATTGCGTTCTCGATCATCGACCAGTCGCCTTCGGTCAGCGTGACCGAATTGAGCAAGGTCCGGTGGGACATTCGAGCCATCGTGATCAGATCCATGAAGTTCCGGCCACTGACCTTGAACGTGTCGCGAACCGCTCGATCCAGTTCTGAGTTCGAAATGGATCCCCGGGATGCCTGTTTCAGATTGCTACTGACGTTCTGAAAGTACGTTGGCGATCTATGACTTGCGATATCGCCAACCCGGTCGGCAAACCAGTACCTGGCCGCTACCGGAGTCACCCAGAATACCCACGACAAGGCTACCGCACACCAAACGCTGAGCAGGTGTCGAATTTCGTGTTTCTCTTCGCGCTGGAAGGTTGGTCGGCGGCGTGCATCTACCGGCAGGCTCAAACGCGACCTCCGGATCGATAGCTGGAAACGATGGGCACGGGAGTCCTTGCATCAGGCTTGAGGTTCGGGAGCACGATCGCGCAGGAACCCGATGGAATCATAAAGTACGGGAATTCCCCGAATAACAGTTAGCGCCACAGCCAGCCAGACCAGAGCCCAACCAAACCAGTGAAACCAGTCCATATCATACAGTCCACCAAGGACCGTATCGG
>JBBJOX010000006.1:0-19916 GCA_037724245.1 Thermomicrobiales bacterium
CGTTGGCGCGGGCGATCGTTGCGCAATCTTCGTACTCGGGCATGACATCGATCACCCGGCCATTCCACTGCCGAACTTTCACCGGGACATCACCCCACCGCGTCGCAATCTGCACGATCACCCTCGCTGTCTTGACGCGGTCGATGGCCATCGAGCGAATGCCGAGGGTTGAGGTATTTTCGATCATCACTGATTCGAGCGAGCTCTTTTTCTCCATCGGAGCGATCACGCTGACGATCGTGGCCGGACGACCTTTCTTCATGGAAATCGGAGTCAGCCAGACATCGAGTGCTCCAGCGGCGAACAACCGTTCGTTCAACAGTTCGAAGAACTGCGGGTTCATGTCATCGATATTAGTTTCCAGTAACACTTCACCGCTGGCTTCGGTGCCCTCGGGGATTTCGCCAATCCAGACGCGCAGGGCATTTGGCCATGGGAATTCCTTCGTGCCGAAGCCGTACCCGATCGCTACCGGCGAAAATGACGGACGTTCGAATCGGGCAAGTGTCGTCAGGAGAGCAGCACCGGTTGGGGTCAGGAGTTCACCGGGGTTCTCGATCATCGCCGGAATTGGTTTGGCAATCGGCACGTTACTGCTGGCGAGGAGTTCGAGCGTGGCAGGTGCCGGTACTGGAATCAGCCCATGCATACTCATGGCGAAGCCGGATCCAACCTGCGGTGGTCCGCAGTACACGTCCTCGATCCCGAGTAACGCCAGTCCGATACAGATGCCGCAGATATCCACGATCGCATCGACACCGCCAACTTCGTGAAAGTGGACGTGATCGACATCGCTGTTGTGGATTTTCGCCTCGGCAATGGCGAGTCGTTCGAACACCGCCAGCGCCGCCTGTTTGACAGATTCATCGAGCCCGGATTGCTCAATGATCGATTTGATATCGGCCCAGTGGCGATGGGTTGCGGATTCGGCGACTTCGACGGTGACGCGCGTTCCATGAATACCGTGCTGCCCGGTACGCTCGGCTCGGATCTGGTAGCTGCCAAGTTCGATTTTGCTGAGTTCACGGCTCAGGTCGGCGATCGGGAGACCGGCATCGACGAGCGCGCCCAGCATCATGTCGCCGCTGGCACCAGAGAATGGATCGAAAAAGGCGATTTTCATGTGTGTCCTCTGCGAGTAGTAGGGAAGTTCCTAGGGAATAGCATACCAACCCTGCCCGGCCAGACTCACATCGGGTGCCACTTCGTACTAGAATGCTGGTACTCCCAGGTGCGAGCGACACCGGCTTCCCGCGGAGCTGAACAGCCTGGTGCGAATCGCGGAGATGCGCAATGTTTGGACTCAGACGCGAAGGCAAAAAAGCGTTCATCGAAACGTCCGCTGAAGTTGCGAACGAGCGTGGCTACGGTGGGCAATCCATGGTGGCGCCACTGAAGCGAGTTGTGGTGCGCCGACCGGCAGTTTCCGGGAGCGGCGATGAAGCAGCAATGTTCAACTATCCCCAGCCGCCAAACGATGCGAAGGCAATTGAGGAACACCAGGCATTTATCGATATTCTGAGCAGCAACGGGGTCGAAGTGTTGATCGGCGAAGCTGGCCCGGCCGGACTTCACGACGCGATTTTCGTCTATGACACATCCTTCGTTACCGACGAAGGGGTTATTCTGCTGCGCCCGGGCAAGGAAGTTCGGCGCGACGAGGTAGCGCTTGCCCAGCAGTTGTGGGAAGAGCTCGAGGTCCCGATTCTCGGTACGATCGAGGAGCCGGGAACGGTTGAGGGCGGCGATTTGTTGTGGGTGGATTCGGCGACAGTTGCTGTCGGTCAGGGATATCGGACCAACTCGCATGGCATCGATCAGCTGGAGATTTTTCTGCGGACGGTGGGTGTGGATGTGCTTCGGACTGATCTGCCGTACTGGACGGGTCCGCGCGACTGTCTGCATCTGCTTTCGCTGCTGAGTCCGGTTGCACCCCGCGTGGCCGTGGCGCACCTCAAGTTGATGTCCGTTTCGTTCGTCGAAGAACTGAAGTTGCGGGACTGGACGTTCATCGAGATACTGGATGAAGAGTTCGTAACGCAAGCGACCAATGTGCTGGCGCTCGCACCCGGCAAGGTGCTGATGCTGAAGGACAATCCGGTGACGATCGGGCGATTGCGAGAGGCAGGATACGAGGTGATTACCTACACCGGCGACGAACTTTCACACAATCGCGCCGGTGGCCCTACCTGCCTGACAAATCCGATGCTGCGAGATCTGATGACCCTGGTCGAATCCGACACTATTGAAGACGCGGACGCCTGATCATGGATTTTCTGAACCAGCAGTTCAACCAGTTCAATCAACAACCTCAGCAGAAATCGTTTTGGCAGCAATCGTTGCGAGCCAGATACGGATTCATGGTGGGAATCGTTGTCGGCGTTCTTCTCGGCTGGTTTTTCCACGGGATCGTGTCACTGGTGATCCGGCTCGGACTGGTGATGCTTCTGCTGATTCCGATTTTCATCATTGGATGGCTGTTTCTGCGTTCGCGCAGACCACAAACCGCCGGGGAAGGTCCGGGCTCCGGACCTCGTGTGTTCACGATCGGGAGTGTGCCTCCATTCATGCGTGGTTCCTCGGCACCTTCGGCAGAATCGCCGTCGCCGCGGGAACGCGAACCAGTGATCGATCTCAACGCCGACGATTACGATCTTGAGCAATTCAAGAAGCGCCTGGAGCGAGAGTCCTGAGCCTGATTCTCACGTTGATCGTCGTGTTCCTGGCAGTTGGTGTCATTCTCGGATTCACAGGTGCCGGTGGTGGTGGCGTGATCGTCGCACTGCTCTCGGTCGGATTCGATCTGAGCATCCACGAGGCCGTCGGAACGGCGCTGGCCGCGATGGTATTTGTGACCCTGTCCGGGGCGATTTCGCATTACCGCGAGGGGAATGTGCACATCCGATCGGGGTTGGTAGTTGGTCTCGTCGGGACATTCGGAGCCGTTCTCGGTGCCCAGATCGGTCAATCGATTCCGGATGAACAACTCAGGTTGATTTCGGGATTTGCGCTCTGGGTTCTGGCGTTGCTCGTCTGGCTGCGGTCCCGATTGAGCGTGCGAGTCATCGCATCGCTGGATGAATCGAAGCCGGTTCACATCGGTCGCCAAACCGGTGCCCTGGCGGGTCTGGGTATCACCGGTGGCCTGGCGTCGGCCCTCTTCGGCGTCGGGATGACGCCGTTCATTCAACTGGGCATGCTGACGATCAGCAAACTTTCACTCACCAAATCGGTGGGGACGACGATGCTGGCGTTAATTTTTATCAGCATCAGTGGCAGTGCGGCGCTGGCCGGGCACGGTGAGGTTTCGTTCAAACACTTGCTGGGAGTCACGATCGGGACCGTAATTGGCACCTATGTCGGTGCGAAGTACACAAGGCGGGCGCCGATCGGGTTGCTGCGGTTTTCGATTGCTGCACTTCCATTCGTGGCAGGAACACTGCTGATCTTCACGCGGTAGTTCGCCAGTCTGCTTCACACTCGCGATACAATGGAAGCAACGACCGGATCTGCCAACGACGGCAGTGGTTTGGTCTTTTCACGCTTATGGAGGAACGCCAGCATGGCGGTTGAATTCACCAAAGACAGTGTTTTCGAAGGTTTGAAGAACGTCTACGATCCTGAAATCGGAGTCAATATCGTCGATCTCGGGCTGGTTTATGATGCCGATATCGAGGAATCAGGCGACGTTCTGGTAACGATGACCCTGACATCGCTGGGTTGCCCGTTGGGCCCGGTAATCGTGCAGGAAGTCAATAACGCACTGAAGGAATTGCCGGGCATCGGCGGAACCGATGTGAAGATTGTCTGGAGCCCACCGTGGTCGCCGGAGATGATGAGTGAGGAAGCGAAAGACGAACTCGGCATCTGGTAGAGTCGACGGCTGGCGTTCGTGTTCGTACACTAATTGAATGATTCGCCTGCAGACTGTTCTCGTCATCCTCGTCATCATTGCCGTTGCTGTCTGGGGCGTCCGCTCGGTCGCCTCGGTTGACGACGGATCGGATGAGGAATCGGCGACGATTACGTTGGTGAACACCACGACGCCAACCGCAACCGTCGCCGCAACCGAGACCCCACGTCCGACACGGGAGCCCACGGCCGAGCCAACTGAAGAATCTACGGAAGAGCCAACCGACGAACCTGTGGAAGAACCCACGGAAGAGCCAACAGTAGCCTCGCCGGAGCGACCAGATCCACCGGATCTCGACGTTTCGGGTGAGGCTGTTGTGTTCGATCGGGGTAGTTCCGGTCGCCTGGAGATTGCACTAACGTTCGATGCGGGAGAGGGAGCCGGATATACGGAGGACATCCTTGATCTGCTCGACGATTACGGGATCAAGGGGACGTTCGGGGTGACGGGTCAATGGGCCGAAAACAATCCTGAGCTGATGCAGCGGATTGTCGATGAAGGTCACCAGGTGCTCAACCATACCTATGATCACGGATCGTTCACGGGTTTTTCTCCCGGTACCGAAGCGCTGACTCCCGAGGAGCGCAAGAATCAGGTGCTGACCACGGAGGACATTATTTTCGACATTGCGGGCTACGAGTCAGCACCGTATTTTCGCTATCCGTACAACGATTACGACGCTGCGTCGCTTGTTGAGCTGGACGAGATCGGGTTTTCAATCATCGCCGGGTACACCTGTGATTCCCTTGGCTGGTTCGGCTACACAGCCGCCGAGATCGCCGAGAAGTGTGGAGTCGCAAGCGATGACGGCGGCCCTGGTGCCGTGATTCTGATGCATGTGGTGCAGGAAGCCGACTTCGAGGCCCTGCCACTGATCATCGATGAATATCTCGCGGCCGATTACGGATTCGTCACCTTCGAGCAGATTATCCAGCCGTGAGTTCGAGTTCGCGCACGAGATGTGTATCGCGCGACCCTTTGCCGGGCCCAATGTCCCGTACGGCCTTTCGTATCCGATAGGTGCGGTCTGCCGCTACGCGAAACATGTACGGCCGGGTCAATCCTGAGCGACATGATCGGTTGGGTGCGTTAGAGAGTTCCGATCGCCTCTCTCGCGCGTTGAAGCGTTTCGAGGTGCGCCGTTACTGGCTGAATCGGTACTGGTGGCGAGACGAGGGTGAGATGGGTTGCGCCCAAAGCTCGCCAGGCGTTGGCTTGTTCCAGCCATTCCGATTCGGCACCGGAGCCGAGATCGATCCACCCCTCGAGCTGCATCGGTCGATCGCCCAAGCCCAGCCTGTCGCGTTCGGCCCGGTACGTCTCGACCTCTTCCTCCGCACCCTGACCTATCTGGCCCAGCGACATGAACCCATCCGCGAGCCGGGCCGCCCGCTGGATTGCTACCCCGGCTTTGGCGCCGATCCAGAGTGGGATCGGCCGTGCCGGACGTGGCAGGATGCCTGTTCGCTCGAGGCGATGCCAGTCGTCGCTGTGGGTCACGTAATCCTCGGTCCACAATTGCCGCAGGATCTGGATTTGCGACTCGAAACGACGACCGCGGGTTCCGAATGTTTCGCCCAGAGCGTCGAATTCCAGTCGATTCCAGCCGATCCCAACCCCCATCGTCAGGCGTCCGTCGCTGAGCAGATCGACTTCTGCTGCCTGGCGGGCGACAAGGACAGTTTGTCTCTGCGGCAGAATCAGCACCCCGGTTCTCAGTTTCAGGGTGGTTGTGGCTCCGGCGAGAAAGGCGAGCCCGGTCAACACTTCGTGCCGGGCTCGTACGCGGATGGCGGCAGCGCGATCCGTCCCGAACTGTTCGGGCGCAGCGATCGAGACGTGATCGTCGATCGACAGATGGTCGAAGCCGAGACGTTCGATGCCTTGGGCAAATTCCTTCAGTGCTTGCGGAGTCGCACCGGTTTCGTTGTTGGGAAACTTCGCGCCGATGTGTATTGCGCTCACAGGGCGTTCAGGACCCGATGCGCCTGATCCAGCAGGTCGAGGTGATTCGGACCGGTGGGGGAAGGTTGGACGATTGTTGCCAGGCTGATGTGGGTGGCACCGTTCTCTTGCCAGAAGCTGAATCGTCGCTTCCATTCTTCCGGATCGTTATCCAGCAAGCTGATTCGGGCCTCGATGCCGATCGACGATCGATTCCGGCCTGCCTTGTTTGCTTCGTCCCAGAGGATGGCGAGATTGGCCGCATCCTCCTCGAGTGTCTTCTGGTTGGGAAAGAACCCGTCGGCGATTCTCCCGGCCCGACGGACAGCGACTTCGGACGACCCGCCAATCCAGATCGGGATGGATTTCTTTGCCGGAAGTGGCTGAATGCCCGCACGATCCACGGTGTGCCACTGCCCATCGATCGAGACGACCTTGTCGGCGAAGAGTGTGCGGAGTACGGAAATTTGCTCCTCGAGGCGTTTGCCACGATTGCGGAAATTCTCGTTGAGCGCTTGGTATTCGATTGGATTCCATCCAATACCGACGCCAAGGCGAAACTTGCCTTCAGTCAGGATATCGATTTCAGCAGCCTGTTTGGCAACGAGTACTGTTTGACGTTGCGGCAGGATGATGACGCCGCTGACGAGTTCAAGGCTTGGGGCGATCCCGGCCAGATACCCGAAGAGCACGAAGACTTCCTGAAAGTTGTGTTCGCTGGTGTATCGTCCTTCGAGTTCGGGGCGGCCTTCCCTGCTGCCACCGATCACGTGATCGTAGGCGAGCAAATGGTCGTAACCAATCTGTTCGACAGTGGTCGCGAAGGTTCGCATCTCGGCCACGTTGGTTCCAAACGAAAAATGTGGGAATACTGCTCCCATTCGAATACCTGCAATAGCCATGAAACTTCCTCCCGGAAACGAAGACTAGTGAAAACGACACCAAATCGGTTGTTCTGACGTTGAAGTCTGTATACGGACATTTGACGTAGACACCTTGAGGGCTGTGTCAGACGAAGGTCTATTTCGATGCAACCCAGCACTATCCTATCGGAAGCAAGTCAGGACGCAAGCCAATGACTCGACCATCCACGCATTTCGACGCCGTCACCAGCCTGATCCAGCGTACCAACCGTCGCCAGTTGCTCTCCGCTGCAGCTGTATCCGGTGGCCTCTCGCTGATCCTTCCCGGGCATATTGCGCTGGGGCAGGATTCACCTCCGATCGAACCCATCGGGCAGCCGGACGATGATTCTGAAGAAAACGATGAGCAGGACCTGATTGCCCCGGATGCCGAGGAAACGCCAGTTGATGGCGAGAATGGTGTCGATTATTCCGCAACCCAGTACTTCGCCCGCACCGGACACAATCTCGAAACTCCATTCCTGGGTATTTGGCAGGATATTGGTGGCGAGGCTGTTGTCGGTATTCCATTGTCAGAAGCGCGATTCGTCACCGGAGGCGGAGTTCAGCAGTCGTTTCAAACATTGACCTTGGGTTACCTGCCGCAGAATACCGAGGATATCTCCGTTGCTGCGTTACCGATCGATCCGAACAAGGCAATCGACCTTGCTCCGGAATCCGCTCGCAAGGCGCTGACGCTGACCGGAGTTGGTCAGGCCGATCAGTATTTCGAGGCAACCGGTCATGGAATTTCCGGGAAGATTGGCGATTTCTGGAATGAAATCGACGGTCCGCGATTTCTCGGCTCACCACTGTCGGAGGAATTCGAAGCCGACAGCGTTCGGCAGCAGCTCTTCGAACGAGGCGTTGTCGAACTCGATGGCGAGGGGAATGCCCGGTTGCAGACCGTGGTCGAGAGCAAACTGCTCGATGATGCGATGCGCGCCGATCCGGCCTTTGCTCCGGCACCGCCAACGCTCGGTGTGACCAGTCTGGTGACATCGGAAGAAGGATTGCGATTGCGCGGCGGGCCATCGACAGATGGTGAGATTCTCGGCCTTGTTGCCAATAACGCCGAGTTCATCGCGGCCCCGGGAAACCACGACACCTGGGTGCCAGGGTACGCCGATGGAGCATCCGGATGGGTGGCCAAGGAGTTCCTGACACAGCCAGAGGCGATCGCTACGGTGGAAACCGGCGATTGGGACATCAGGGTTTGGCAAGGGGCTTCGGTTGGAGAGACCAACGTCCGCGAGCAACCGGATACCAAGGCGAAGTCAACGAAGACGCTTGCCTACGGTGAGCCGGTGATCGTTGTGGATTGGATCGAGGGAGAAGCGGTCGAGGAGGATGATGCCAACTGGGCGCAGCTTCAGGATGGAGGCTTCGTCTATGTTCGAAACATCATCCGAACGGCACCAGTGGCTGCACCAACGCTGCCCGGTGATGCGCCGCAGTACGGCCGATGGATCGATGTTCATCTGACGCAGCAATTGATGGTTGCCTACGAGGATCGGGAAGTTCAGCGCGTAACCGTGATGACGAGCGGGAAGCCCGGCTGGAAAACGCCTGAGGGACTGTTCGCGATCAACACACGGGTCGCCAACGAAACGATGGACAGTGGGTCCATCGGAGCCGAATCGTTCTACAAGCTCGAAGATGTTCTCTTCACCCAGTACTTCACCGATCGAGGACATGCACTCCATTTCGCGTGGTGGAAGAATGAGCAAACGATCGGCCGCCCTGGCAGTCATGGTTGTCTGAACCTGCTTCTCGAGGAAGCTCAGTTCTACTGGGACTGGGCAACCGTTGGCACCCCTGTCTACTGCCATTACTAGGTTCGAATTCTTACTCTGTGTGCCACGCATCCTGTTGAATGACGCCAGCTTGACAGGACGTGGCATAGTCCAGAGACACATGGAGTCGATCCGTCGGCTCTTTTGTCGTGCCTGCATTGCGCAGTTTGAGGTCGATGTGAATCCCTCGACGCGCGATGGGCGGGTCCCCTGCATGATCTGGTTGGGCTGAACCGGAGCGCGCTGTGATCGGGGATTTCGTTCTGAACACGACACGTCACGAGTGGATTTATGTCCAAACGTCCTAAACCTTTTTCAAGTGAATGGCTTCAGGCGCCGGAGTCGCCGCCAGAGCGACCACGCCGTCTGAGTTCAACCTCGGGCAGTGCCTTCGTGGCGTTGGCGGCGCGACTTCCTTCGGAGCGAACGATCAGCGTGATCGTGGTGCTGATGCTGGTACTGGGTTCGTTTTGGTTTGCTGCGCCCAACGGCATCGCGATTATCGATGCGCCGAGCGGAGATGTCCCGGATGGTTCGGTTACCTCCGCACCAGATCTGGAACTCGACGATGTTCCCGAGTCTGCTGCGCCGGAAATTTCGACCGATTCGCTGACCGTTGTGGAAGGCGATATTGCGGCCACGATCGAGACGGAGATTACGCCTCCTGATCTGAATCTGGGTCAGGCACCGGCCGAGGCAAACACACCGGGAGGCATCTTCCCCGAGTCTCGAGTGCTCACGTTCTACGGTTTCCCCAACGATGCGAACATGGGAATTCTCGGGCAGTACGAGCCTGAGGACCTGCTCGAGGAACTTCGCCTGCTGGCCGCGGAGTATGAGGAGGCCGACCCAACCAGGCCGGTACTGATCGCGCTGGAGGTTATCGCCTCGGTGGCGCAGCCGGAGCCGCAGGCCGATGGCAGTTATCTGCTCGATGCCCCGGCATCATTACTCGATCAATACGTCGAGTTTGCCGAAGAGAATGACATCCTGCTCATTTTCGATGTGCAGGTGGGGTATCGAACCGTGCAGCAAGAGGTGGAAGGGTTGAGACCGTGGCTGGAAAAACCATTCGTCCATCTCGCGATCGATCCGGAATTTGCGATGGATGATGGGGAGATTCCCAGCGTTCACATCGGTCAGATCGATGGGACGGATGTGACCTGGACGCAGAACTACCTGGCACAATTGTCAGCCGAACTCGGGATACCTCCGAAGATCTTGATCGTTCATCAGTTCCTCGAATCAATGATCGAAAATAAGGACAAGATCCAGATGGTCGTCGGTGTTCAACTGGTGATCGATAGCGATGGCTTTGGTCCCCCTGCCGACAAGCGCAATACCTACGGGGTGACGAACGGCAGTAATCCGATCGAATACAACGGGCTCAAACTCTTCTACGAGCAGGACAATCCGTTGATGACAGCAGCCGACGTTCTCGAACTTTCTCCAGTCCCTGATTTGATCATTTACCAGTAGGCCGAACCCAACGATTCCTCGGGTATGCTGACGCTTGCAGTCAACCGCGTCGGGTTGGGCTGGCCATCCTTGCGTTAGATGTAATCGTCGATTGACTGTGGAGTCTCCAGATACACATGGGTAAAATCTTCGTCCTTCCGCCGGACGCGATCGAGGAGCTGTTACAGACGGCACTGGTCGGTCGCATTGCCTGTTGTGATCACGGAACCGAAGGCGGTAATGGGCGGCCATTTCTGGTGCCGCTGGCTTACGGGTACGATGGAGAATCGGTGTACGCCTTCAGCGCACCAGGTCGAAAAATCCAGATCATGCGGGCACAGCCACTGGTCAGTTTCGAAGTTGATTCCGCGGAAGCAGCCGACCGGTGGTCCAGTGTCATCGTCGAGGCAACCTATGAGGAACTAACCTCCATCGAAGACCGGCAGCGAGCACTCGAGATCATCGCCGATGGAGCTGAGGTGCCGGCGACGACAACCAGCACGATCGTGTATCGGCTTCGAGTGACCAGTAAATCAGGTCGCTTCGAAGTACCGGACGATGAAGCACATCGCTTCCAGTGAGCAGTCACCAAGTTTAATCGGCCAGGCATCCCACCACGGTGTCAGAACGTATATCGATCAGGCAGTTCGCGTAACAACGTCAGGGTCATCGGTCCGTTGCTGCTCGAATGATCAACGATCCGTTGCTGCTCGAATGATCAACGATGCATGATGATACGTAGCCTTCGAGAATCTCGCAGGGTTATCTATTGTCGTGAAATCGTGGCTAAAACACTGTCCACGGGCATGGATAATGCAGTGAACTTTTCAGGATTGGTGCAAACGTTACCTTGACGTGCGGCGGCCCAGAGTAGTATCACCGTTGCAGAACCAATCAATCCATTTTCGCCGCACGCTAAGTGGCGGAGGTTTCGGGTCCCAAACGACATGGTGTTTGCCACGTCCGGTTCACGATCGAGGTTCCCTCGCAGTGTTGCGCAGGAACCATCCCTTTAGGAGGGCGCTCACATGGCACGGTATCTTCCGAACCCCGTAAACAATTTGATGGCGGACGCAATGCACGGTCGCATTTCGCGACGTGACATTATGAAAAAGGGAACTGCTCTCGGACTAAGCTCTGCGCTGATGGGCACAATCCTTCGCGCCGAATCCGTTGGCGCGCAGGGAACACCGGCAGCCGCGATGCCAGCTGGTTACTCCATTGAGGTTCCGGCGGGTCTTCCTGACCTGACAGGAACAACGCTGAATGTGATGCTTGGTGCCGATGGACCAGGTGCAGCATTCGATCAGGCCAACTGCGACATCTTTGCCGAAGCCACCGGTGCGACGGTCAACTACCTCAAGGGTGCCGAATCGGCGACCGACCGTCTGACCTTCTATCAGCAGACGTTTGCCTCGTCTTCCAATGCGTTCGATTTTGCGATGATCGACGTGATCTGGCCAGGTATTTTGGCCACGCACGCAGTCGATCTCTCGGAAGCAGTAGCAAACAGCGGCGTGACCTATTTCGATCGGATCATGCAGAACAACACCGTCGATGATGTGTTGACTGGTATTCCATGGTTCACCGACGCTGGTCTGCTCTATTACCGAACAGATCTGCTTGAGAAGTATGGATTTGCTGCAGCTCCGGCCACCTGGCAGGAACTGACGGACATGGCGACTGAAATTGTGGCTGGCGAAGCTGCCTCGAATTCTTCGTTCACTGGCTTCACATTCCAGGGCGCTGCTTACGAGGGCCTGGTGTGTAACGGGCTCGAGTGGCAGTTTTCCAACGGTGGTGGCACGATCATCGAGGACGATGGCAGCGTATCGGTCAATAACCCGAACACGATCGCCGCGTTCGAACGAGCCAAGGGTTGGGTCGGCACGATTTCGCCGCAGGCCGTCACTGGTTACATGGAAGAAGATGGCCGAGGGGTTTGGCAGGCTGGTAATGCAGCGTTCATGCGCAACTGGCCATATGCGTATTCACTCGGAGCTGCTGCCGATTCGGTCATTGCTGGCAACTTCGATGTGACATCGTTGCCGATGGGCGATATGGAGGGTTCCTCCAACGCCGCTACACTCGGTGGTTGGCAAGCCTTTGTTTCGAAGTATTCGGAATCCCAGGAAGCAGCCACTGCGTTCGCATTGTTCGTCGCCAGCCCGGAAGTTCAGAAGGCTCGCGCAATCGAACGATCCGGATTGCCGACGATTGCCGATCTCTACACCGATGCCGATGTTCTGGCAGCCAATCCGTTCTTCGAGCGCCTGCTCGATACATTCCAGTCCGGTTCGGTGGCCCGTCCGTCGACCGCGTCGCAGGATCTCTACGGTGAGGTCGCGACCGAATACGCTCGCACACTCAACGAAATCCTCAACGGCACGGCCAGCGAGGTCGGAGCAGCTGTCGAGGATCTTGCAGGCAGCCTCGAAGACATCATGGCAGATCTCTAGTCGAACGGGATTCGGCTACATCTGACTGAGCAAAGCGAGTGGGTGCCAATTGGCACCCACTCGTGCCATCCAGATAGGCACGCCAATGGCAGTCATCACCGAACAGACGGTTCCAGCCACCAAAACGAAGTATTCACGCGCACCCAAAACTGCCGTTGGTCGCCAACAGGAACGCCTGGGCTGGATACTTGTTTTTCCGTCGGTCCTCGTCGTTCTGCTCGTTGCACTCTATCCACTCTACGAAACGGTTCGGCTCAGTTTCACGAACGCACGCCTGGCCAGTGCGCGAGAAGTTCGCAATGTTGGTTTTGAGAATTATCAGAGGATTCTCGAAGACGGTCTGTTCTGGTCCTCGCTTCAGAGAACATTGACGATTACGGTGGCTGCGGTTTCGCTCGAGGCAGTGCTCGGCATGATCATCGCGTTGGCGATTCATTCCAACTTCCGCGGTCGTGGTCTCGTTCGGACATCGATGCTCGTACCGTGGGCGATTCCGACGGTCGTTTCATCCGTGCTCTGGGGCTGGATGTTTCATGACAACTATGGGTTCATCAATTCGCTGTTTTACCGACTCGGGCTTCAGGACGCTGGACTCAGATCCTGGATCGAAAATCCTGCTACGGCTCTCGGAGTTGTGATTGCGATCGATGTCTGGAAGACGACACCGTTCATGGCACTGCTGCTCCTGGCCGGATTACAGATCATCCCCTCGGATGTCTACGAAGCGTCCACCGTCGATGGCGCCAGTAAATGGCAACAGTTCTGGCAGATGACGCTACCTCTGGTTCGGCCCGCGTTGCTGGTGGCGCTGATCTTCCGGACGATGGATACATTCCGAATCTTCGATCTCATTTTCGTGCTCAATGCTGGCGCGACGACCACCATGTCTGTCGCAATTTATGTGCAACAGGAGTTAATCCAGAATGGCAGGTTGGGCTACGGCTCGGCTGGTGCGGTGATCATCTTCTTCTGTATTGGACTGATGGTGCTCGGTTACTCGCGACTCATTCGCGTTGAGGAGGGTTGATCATGGCTATCACGATGCCTGGACAGACGATCAATCACATCAAGGCCTCCGACGAGGAACTACAGAAGATTCGATCGACCTATGTCAAAAAGAACAAGTCGCCCTTGCCAGTGGTGGCGGGTCGTATTGGATTCTGGTTGCTCATCGTTGCGATCATCGTCTACACCCTCTTCCCGTTCTACTGGGCTGTCGTGTCGTCATTGACGCCGGCCAACGATCTGTTCCAGTCACCAGTACCACTGTTCCCAACGAGTTTGACCCTCGATCACTATCGGGTTGTGTTCCAGGACTCGTCGTTTCTGCGAGCGATCCTGAACTCGGTGATCGTCTCGACGAGCGTGGTGTTGCTGGCGCTACTGCTGGGGACCCTCAGTGCGTACGCGCTCGGTCGTCTCAATTTCCGGGGCCGAAAGCTGGTTCTGTACCTGATTCTTTCGATGACCATGTTTCCGGCGATTGCAATTCTCGGATCGCTGTTCCAGATGATGAACGATTTCCGGGCGTTCGATACGCTTTGGGGTCTGGTGATTGTGTATCTGACGTTCACATTGCCGTTCACGGTCTGGGTGCTGACGAACTTCTTCCGGGCGATGCCGGCAGAACTTGAGCAATCGGCACTGGTCGATGGTGCGACACCCATGCGTGCACTCTGGGACGTGCTGCTTCCGATGGCGGTGCCGGGCATCGTGACGACAGCGATGCTGGCGTTCATTTCGGCCTGGTCCGAGTTCCTGTTCGCGCGAACATTCACGCTGACAGAGCGGGCGACGACGGTTCAGGTCGCGATTTCCCAGTTCACGGGAAACCAGCCGTTCGAGGAGCCGTTCGCGGTTCGGATGGCAGCGGCTGTTGTTGTGACCGTGCCACTGCTTGTCGGCGTGCTGATCGTGCAGCGCCGGATCATTGGTGGGCTGACTGCTGGTGCAGTCAAGGGCTGATCGTTCGTTTCAAACATGAATCACAGGAACCGGGTGGAGCAACCATGCTTCACCCGGTTCCTTCGTGTGGCGCGACTCGGTGTGGCCAGGACGACATGACCCTATGTTCCGACTTCCCGCCTCAGGCCGATGCTTCGGCAAGATGAGAGTGAATGCACTTGATGTCTACGCAGGGCGACAGCTACGGGGCGAAGAGGGGTGGCCGAGCTACACAGCGATTGGTTCAGGCGGGGCGGACGTCGTCAAGAATCATTTGCAGGCGGGTTTGTTCGTTGAACTCGTTGATATCGAGTCTGCCTGCGAGATCAACCGTTCGCGTAACCACGAATTCCTTGCTTCGCCAGCCTGCATTCCATTGAATTGCCTCGAAATGACGTGAACCAGCGGTGACGAAGAGCTTAAGATGCTTGCCATCGCTCATCGTTGAATAGCGCTGGATACGAGCATTTCGCACGCGAAGGATCGGTTGATGATTTCCCTGTCCGAAAGGCTCGAGCTCGGAGATCGCGCGGACGGTGTTCTGGGAAAGATGGGCTTCATCGAGATCGGCGTCGATCTGGATCGTCCGGGCGACCGGTATGTCGGTCCCGCAGGCCGCGACCAGTTCAAGCATCGCCTTGTTGAACTGGTCGAGATGGGCAGTGGGCAGGGTTAGCCCGGCGGCTTGCTCGTGCCCTCCATGCCGGGTCAACAGGTTCGTCAGCGTGCGCAGCGACTCGGCGATATCGAATCCCTTCACCGAGCGGGCGGAACCTGTTAGCGTGTCTCCCTCACGCCGGAAGACGATGACCGGACAGCGAAGGGTTTCGCAGAGGCGGCCCGCGATCACGCCAATCAGGCCCGCTTCCCAATCCGGACTCACCACGGATACGAAGCCGCGCGTCTTCCAATCTGGAAGCGCGAGAATGTCGCGGGTGGCGTCGGCGACGGCCAATTCCTGTTTGCCTCGGCGATCGAGGTTGAGTTTGTTGAGATGCCCGGCCAGTTCCATCGCCGTTTTGCCATTGGTACTCAACATGAGATCGAGTGCGGCCGATGCACTGGCCAAACGACCGGCGGCGTTGATCCGCGGAGCCAGTTGATAGGCGATGTGGGACGCTTCGAGACCCTTCTGGGAAAGTCGGGATTCGCTGATCAAGGCGGAGATGCCGGGTCTCCGAGTTTGCCGCAAAATGTGCAGACCCTGCCGCACAAGGTGACGATTGAGCCCCATCAACGGAGCTACATCCGCTACGGTACCCAGTGCCACCAGATCGAGGTAGTCGGTTTCCGAAGCTCCGTCAGGCGCAATGCGATACCCGCGTGCGGCCAGCGCGCAGACCAGCAGGTACGTCAACCCGACTCCGGTCAGTATGCGGAACTCAGAGTCGGAATCGAGTTGGGGATTGGCCACGATACCATCGACCGGGCTTGCGGCGGACATCTGATGATGATCCAGGATCACCACATCCAGCCCTCGGGAGCGGGCGTAGGCGACGTTCTCT
Source organism: Thermomicrobiales bacterium (assembly GCA_037724245.1). Lineage (GTDB taxonomy): Bacteria > Chloroflexota > Chloroflexia > Thermomicrobiales > UBA6265 > JBBJOX01. The sequence continues at coordinate 15,922 of JBBJOX010000006.1, forward strand.
CGATCCGTGCTTCCGCAATCGACGCAAATCATGAGCTTTGCACCGAAATCGGCAATGCGATCGATGCCTCGCTCGCTCAGACCGTAGCCCTCGGAACGCTCCGGCAGAATCGGGAGAATCGACACTGTGTCCAGCGCAAGGCGCAGGGCAGTTGTCAAAAGTGCGGTCGAGGTTATGCCATCCACATCGTAATCACCGAAGATCCCGATTCGCTCGGCTCGATCGATCGCGCTGGCTACCCGATCGACGGCGGCTGTCAGATTCGGAATTACCGATGCCGATGGAACCGGCTTCTGCCGGGTGTCGAGATAGTCGTTCGCAGCGGACGCTGTGCGAATCCCCCGGCGATAGAGCAGGTGCGCAATCAGGCTATCGCGATGAACCGGGCCAAGGTCGAACGATCGGGGAATCGCTTCCGGTTCTATCCAGGTGGCGGCATCTCGCATCATTTCAGACAACGACGGCGTGTGTTTCTGGCTCACTCGTATCCAACTTCAATCAGTTTCGGACAATTCGCCGATGGTACCACGCAGTCGCATCAGCCATTTGGTTGATACGCCAGTCCACCGGACGACCCGCTCGATTCCGCCCATCGTTCCCTACCGTGATTATCCGATCGCGATCAGACTTTACGCGTAATGAAGGCACGCTTCAGCGGAACACGGGGGACAACTATGGCAGGAGCAGCAGTCGACGTGCGGGATGTGTCCAAGCGGTATGGCGATCATCAGGCACTTAACCACGTGTCGCTGACGATTCATCAGGGAGAAATCTTTGGAATCATCGGCCCCAATGGAGCCGGGAAATCGACACTTGTCGGAATCATTGCCGGACTTCGCGATGCTGATTCGGGCAAAATCGATGTTCTGGGCAAGGACGTTGTGGCGGAGCGGGCGAGTCTGCGCCACGAGGTAGGCATTCAGTTGCAGGAAGCGCAACTTCAGGAGCTGATCACGGTTGAGGAGGCGCTCAGGCTGTATTCATCCTTTTACGAGCACCCAAACCCGTGGGAACCATTGCTGGACGATTGGGGTCTGCGGGCCAAGCGCAAGGACCGGTTTGGCAATCTTTCCGGCGGGCAGAAGCAGCGACTGTTCATCGCTCTGGCATTGATCAGCAATCCCAAACTGGTGATTCTGGATGAACTGACTACCGGGCTCGATCCGCAGGCACGGCGCGAATCCTGGGAGCATGTCGAACGCATCCGTGACTCGGGAACGACGATCATCCTGGTTTCGCACTTCATGGAGGAAGCCGAACGCCTCTGTGATCGGATTGCCGTGATCGATGGCGGGGAAATCCGGGCGATCGGTCCTGTTGCGGATCTGCTCGACAACGATACGACGACGCTTCGCCTTGGCTTCACCGCGCCACCGACGTTCGACGAGTACCTGCTCGAGGGTCTGGATGGTGTGATCGATGTGGGTCGGACAGGCGAACAGATCAATGTCACAGGCACGGGGTATCTGATGGCGACCGTCTCGCACGCGCTCGCCGCGTTGAAACTGAATCCACCAGATATCCATATGGAACAGGACACGCTTGAGGATGTGTTTATCCGGCTGACCGGTACCGAACAACGCGACTAACCGACGATCGAAACATCGATGGACATTCGGATCGTTATCGATCCGACCAGTCGAGGGACAGGAGTGACCAATGCGTGGTCTCAGGATGTTGACACTCTCGGAGTTCAAGCTCTTTATCAGGGAACCGGCAGCTGCGTTTTTTACGCTGGCATTTCCGTTGATTCTGCTTTTCGTGTTTGGTTCCATATTCGGAAATGACCGGGACCCGGATTTTGGGAACTGGGGCGCGGCCGATGTGATGGTTCAGGGATATATTGGACTGATCATCGGCACCGTTGCCTTCATGGGGATTCCGGTGACGATTGGTTCGTATCGGCAGTACGGCATTCTCAAATGGCTGCGGGCTACCCCTGTGACGTCGCCGACGGTGATCGTTGCCCATATTATCGTTAACGGAATCGTGACCGGAATGGGCACGATGCTGCTCCTGATCGTCGGGAGACTGGTCTATGGATTGCGGACTCCGGAAGCGCCATTCGCCCTCGTCGGAGCGTGGTTGCTCAGTTATCTCTCGTTCAGTGTCGTCGGATTCACCCTGGCTGGTATCTTCTCTACGGCACGCACTGCTCAGGCCGTCGGAAGCGCAATCTACTTTCCGCAGATGTTCCTCTCGGGCGCATCGTTTCCAAGGGAACTTTTCCCGGATGGTCTGGAGCGGGCGACACGATTTCTTCCGATGACGCAGATCAATATCCTGGTTTCCGATCTGTGGCGAGGCGACGGACTGAACTGGATCGCCGTGATGTCGCTGAGTCTGATCGGGATGGCGGCGGCGGTTATTGCCTTCAGATACTTCAGATGTGAATGAACCGGTGACCTCGACTGTTCGCGATCGTCTGCACACGATATTTCGGGAATCTGACTTTTCGGCGCGGACCGATCCTGACCGTGGCAAGGAGGCCTGGGTCGTCTGGTTCGATCGGGTGCACTACGCAGCCACCATAGCTGCCGGCCTGCTGTTTCTGCTGGCGATTGTCGCTGACCCACGTGACCCGGTGCGGCTTGCAGTGGTTGCCGGGCTCCTGGTGGGTCTTGGCTTCTGGACGTACCGCTGCCTGTTCCAGGATCGCCGGATCACCGAGGGAAATCAGTTCGAATCAGGGTAATTTCTCGCGGTAGCGCTTCCCATCTACATTGCCCTGGGCGTGATCGAGTCGAACTTTCAAACCTTGCTCTTTCTCGCCTACTGGCAAATGTTTTCCCTGCTCATACTTCCAGCGGCCATTGTTGTCGTGACCCTGTTCACCATGGCCAATCTTTGGGCGCATCAGGGATTTCCGCTGCGGATCCCGATCGATTCTCCCGAAGGATGGGCGTTGTTTCTTGGGACGGTCGTCCTCAGCAGCATCATGGCGACGTTCATTTCCTCGATCATTCGGCAATCGGCACAGCGTCAGGAACTTGTTGAGGAACTGGAGGCGACCCGGCGCGATCTGGCGGCGTCCGAACGGTCGGCCGGTGTGATCGGCGAACGGCAGCGTATTGCCGGGGAAGTTCATGACACGATCGCCCAGGATTTCACCAGTATCGTGATGCAACTCGAAGCAGCTGAAGCGCGACTCGGTGGCGATACCCAGGTAGCAGCCAATATTGCCCTCGCCAAGCAACTCGCGCGGGATGGGCTCGCCGAATCGCGCAGGATCGTTTACGCCCTGCGCCCGGAGATACTGAACGGAACCACATTGCAGGATGCGTTGGCGCAACAGGCAGCGCGCTGGTCGCGCGAGTCGCAGATTCCGCACGAGTTTCAGGTCAGCGGCGATGTGTTCGACGTTCCTCGTGAAGTCGAAGTCGTGGTGTTCCGGGGATTGCAGGAGGCGTTGGCCAATGTCTACAAGCACGCCACGGCGAGGAACGTCCGTATTACGCTCTCCTGGCTCGACGACGAAGTGATTCTCGATGTGCGTGACAATGGAACGGGATACGATCTGGCGAAGGTGCATGGGGGTGTTGGATTGGCCACGATGCAGGAACGAGTTGCCACAGTGGGTGGCCGTGTCGTGATCGAAACGGCGATCGGTGAGGGCACCACGGTGTCGCTCGCGGTGGAGCATGCCTGTGCATCCGGCGGAGGTGACTGTGACCAACCGGGAAACTGAGCCGAAGGTGATTCGGATTCTCGTGGTCGATGATCATCCGGTCGTCCGTACCGGGATCATCGGAATGCTGGCCGATCAACCGGATTTCGAGATTGTCGCCGAGGCAGAAGACGGTATGCGGGCCGTGATTGCGGTGCGGGACCATCAACCAGATGTTGTACTGATGGACCTGCGAATGCCGCGGCTCGATGGTGTGGCCGCGCTGGAGATCATTGCCCGCGACGATGATCCGCCGAAGGTGATTGTACTGACCACCTATGATGCCGACGCGGATATCCTGCGGGCGATCGAGGCCGGGGCGACCGGC